>NZ_CDLCQJ010000009.1:0-18910 GCF_975850365.1 Candidatus Hodarchaeum mangrovi
CATTACTATCATTTTGAAGGATAATCCAATCATGTGAGACATATATTGTACTACCATTAATCAAGATGGTAGAACTACTTGGGATCAATGGATTAGGAATTGATTGCCAAACAGCTGAGAAATAGGTATCTTGGGTCCAAAAGGTAGAAATTATTGAATCATCTGATATTATTTCTGAATCAGCCTCTTTAACAAGAAATGTAATTTGATAATCAGTATATTCATGATTAGGTTTATCAAACTTAATAATAAGAGGGTTGGTTAAGCCTATTATCCATGCGTGATAAGAAAAGGTATGAAGACCATTTGAAACATTCCAAAACGTCACATTTGCAGGAAGATTACCTTCAAAACTTATAATATCAACAGGGATCTCATTATCATCTTGAATATAAACTTGGAAGAAATAAAGATCTCCATATTGGAGATCCCCCACAACCCCTGAGTTATTATGTGTTGAATATTCATTGATAACAAATAATTTTCTTTCAGTTATTTCAAATCGTAATATAAGGTTAAGAGCTGTATATTCCAATGTCTCAAAAGTAAGGGTGATGGTTGTTACTCCAATATCTCCTGCAGTAAATTGAAAGTAATGTGTACCATTTATTTTAACCGAACTTAGGAATATTACGGAAGAATCATTGCTCAATACTCCATTTGAGTCATTAATAAACTCCCCATACTCATTCTGCCATACCACCCAGAATTCAAGTGACAAACTTGATTGGATTTTAGCGTTATTTGGGCTATTCATAATATTTGAAGATAATTCGCCAATAATTGAGTTTCCTTGTTCAATCGTATAATAAAATTCAAGAATTAGAGATGTATAATTTTCATGGCTAAATAATACTTGAATGAAGAATGTACCAATTTCTACACCATCAAAAATAAGAGTCCAGTTCAGATTTCCGTGTTGAAGAGATGTTAGGGAAATGGATGAATCTTTATAAACAATTATCTCTGTAAGAGTAAGATTTAGATTTGTTCCTCTATTCAGTTCATAATATCTAAAAGAGATCGATAGGTTATCATAATCCGTAGAGGAATAATATCTAGTGAAATTACTTGTACCATTAACCAGATTCTCTCCACTTAATGTATCAATTCCAATTAAATCTACGAATGGACTCTTAATGACATCAAAAATTACCGTGATCAAAGCAGAGTTAAAATTCTCTAGTGTAAATGTGATAGTAATAGATTGAATCCCCAAAGTTACTTCATTAGAACTATAGGCAAATTCAAACCAGTAGAGATCCCCTGTACGATTTAAATATCTTATTTTTTCATCATTACTAATTAAAATTGGAACTTGTCCAAAAAAAGTGATGTTTTCATTCCAATCTAAATTCTTAAAGAAAAACGCAACTTCAAATGATTCATCATAATAGATCTGTGTATAGTTAACATAATCTGTTTGAAGAGATGTTGAAGCATTCTGGATATTTAAAACAATTATAAATTGAGCATCATAATAATTAACAAGCTTAAATGTAACATTTATCAAGAAAATCCCTATTTGATTAGGATCAAAGGTTATTGTCCATGAATTATCTGTCTCTTCAATAGAACTAGCAATCGGAATTAATGATTCAATTAAAGGTATACTTGTAGAAAGGTTCCTGAGTGTAAGAATATGATAGTATTGGAAATTAATAGAAACACTATCTAAGGAACTATTTGAATAAGGAAGAATTATTTCTGTCTGATTATGATAAACACTTTCCATATATTTACTATTGATGTCTGTATAGCCTGGGGTTATTGTTAGAGAGAGATTTATTTGACGAGACACATAATTAACGTGTGATGCTGATATTGGGATATTTGAAAATATACCTACACCAGCGAAATCTGATGAATTTAAGCGGTAGAGATAGGCTTCTAAAATTGCACTATATTGTGCAGTTAGTCCATTAACTGTGACATCTGCACCTTGAATAGGGCTTCCTGTTGAATTTAGAAAATCGATACGAAGAGTAATATTCTCATACCATTCCAAGACTAAATTAGTGGAATTAACATTTAATGAGGTATTGTCAACAAATTTCACATAAATAACTTGAGTCCAATTAACAAAATATGCAACCTGAGTTGTTATTGTTACACTACCATAATCTCCTGGAATCTGACCATTAGTTTGGAACGATACATTATAAGCGTTATCAAATGGTATTTGGTTCATAAAGCTGTCTTCAGCTGAAGTCCAATTTGCTTCGCACCAAATTTGAGCATTTTTAACGTCAGAATTATTATGGACGGATTTATAGAAAGCGGTAACATTAAAAATTTCTCCAATAGTCACTGTTGAATCTGCTTGTATATTAAATGAAGTATTGACATATAATTCTAAATTTCGTGTAAATGTTCCAACCTTGTTTTTATCTGTATTAATCCAGAAAGCTTGTAAGTTATACGTTCCATTAATATCTGTATTCTGATCTAATGTATTATTGATTGACCATAAATCTGAGACAAGGGTATCACTGTATAAAACATCACTTTTAGAAATAATACTTGTACCAATTCCTGCGTTTTCAATCCAATAGGAAGCATTTCCTCCTGCTTCACCAACATTAAACTTTAAATCAAGTTCATCCATACTATACGCTTTAAGAGGTAGTGATAAAGGAATACTATTTCGTTCAAGATAAAAATTCGAAATGTAGTTAGCAGCATTAAAACAGATTAGCCAATTCGTTGTTTCACTTAGTTGACTTGCGTTTACCACCATAGTTGTATTACCATAAGTATAATGGTGAAGGGGATTACCATCCCAAGTGATATTCTCATTATTGCTAAGATCTGTATACACTGGTTCACTAGAATCATTCCAATAGATTTCAGATCCGTTCCAATCAGCAGGAAACCCAGTAACAGTAAACATCCTATTTTTAATAATATCAGGAGTATTAATTTGAACTGAGGTAAAAGAAAGATTCCAACAAGCAACTGTCCCATTCTGAATTAAATAAGTTGATGAAGCTGTAAGGGGATTTAGGGTGTAAGAAAAATTAGCATAATTCTTTAATGTAAATGAAACAGAAGTGTTGGTATAAAAATTATGAGTTAAGGTATCATTTGCCTCGAAAGAAAACTCTGATAATTCATAATTCCCTTCTGTTGTATTATAGGTCATAGAAATTGCTTCGGGAGTGGTGTAGGTTAATTTATTACCTAATGCATCAGTAGGTATTATTCTAATAGCTGAAAGTATGTCCCCTTCTGGAAAGGGATTCAAAGTCCAACTACCTGAGTGAGTCGCTTTTGCTGCCCAATCACCGACATCTCCGTTCGTTAAATCGTCTTGTGTATACCAACTCCAAGAACCATAAATTTGGTTTCCTGTATCATTTAATACAATCCAATAAAATCCTTTAGTCAAATTTATTGGATTAGAGAAAATATAATTAACCCAAGCTGGTCCTATAGATAAACCTAGATCCAAGGATGCAAACCCTTCCTCTAAAGTTATGGTGCCCAATTGAATCCCTGGTTCTCCATTATCATCGGAAAAGATTGATACATTTCCATGTGGAATCTGACCATCCTTATCCAGATCAATATATCTAATATAAACACTTATTTCAGTAATATTGGCATATTCTTCCTTAATTTCAATTTTTTGAGCAGCCTCAAGATACGTAACGGAGTTTCTAATATCAGGATCGGTAGTTTCATTTTCTATTAATCGCCAATCTTCTTGTGCAGTAACTTCCATTATCTCAAAATGAAGACTACTCTGTTCAAAGTTCATTAGAGTGCTAGTACTATAAGAATCCTCATGTATTGTAGGATTTCCAAGAAAGATATCATTTATTGTGTTTAAAGACGTGAAGTTTAACTTCGTTAATGAATCATTAACCGAAAAGTCACTTTTCCCTACCCCAGATTGACTACCAATCATATATGGGATTGACTCAACGGTTATAATTTCTTCTCTTATTTTATTGTTAGAAAAAGTTAAATTAGGCTCTCTCATCAATCTTTTGACTAAAATTCCTTCTTCATTTCGTAAACTCTGTTGAAAAATGTCTTCGGAAGAGATATCATTCATTGAGAAGACTAAATTTATTGGGATTCCATTAAGGCCTATAAGAGAGACTATGATTAGAGCTAGTAAATAGTTTTTAGTGATGTTACTCGCTTTGTATCTCATAGCTTTAATCCCCTTTGTTTCAGGGGTTTATTTTAATGTTTCATAGGAGGGTCTTTGATAAATTACTAGGCCTAATCATTATTAAAGATGTCATTATTAAAGATGGAAAGTGAGGTAACAGTGCATTGATATTGATGATAGCTGATTGCTTAGTTGATACCTAAATTCCAATGATCCCAAGTAAGAATAATAACAGTATTGTGGGAAAGAGTTCTTGTAGGTGTTTGATGTACGAGTTTAAGGATGATAGTAAGAGAAATAAAAGTGGATGTGGATGGTTCTATCTGAAGAAGGAAATCTTCAACAAAAGATTTTATATTACATCGGATCATTCCATAAATGACCTTATCAGAGGAATCAGATGTGTAGCCACTTGTTTTATCGGGTATATGAATAACACAGATTGTAGCTGTTTCAAGAGAAAATTTATTTGATTTTGACCTGTAAAGTCTATTAGATTTTGTTATTATTGCAGAAGAGTCTTCTATTGTTATTGTTAAGTTATAACTCCATTTACCATTGCCTGGATGAGTGAAGATATAACTATATGTATCTTCTTCCTCTGGGGGGATCTCAGGAGGAGGATTTGTTGGAACAATTTTAATCTTTGAGAGCATATCACCTGGTGGAAAAGGATTAAGAACCCAACTACCAGTATGACTTGCTTTGGCTGCCCAATCACCAGAATCTCCATTAGTCATGTCATCTTGAGTAAACCATTCCCATGAACCAAAAGCTTGTTCCCCTGTATCATTTAAGACGATCCAATAAGATCCTTGGGTTATCATTATGGGAGTAGCAAATAGACAATTAATCCATGTAGGACCTATAGAGACACCTAAATCAAGTGGTCCAAACTTCTCTTCTAAGGTAGTCGTACTTAATGGAACCCCTGGAAGCCCATTATCATCAGTTAAAATTGAAACTGTCCCATGTGGGGTTTTTCCGTCCTTTGCTACATCAATATATGTAAGGTATACACTTATTTCTGTAATATTTGCATATTCCTCGGTAATTTCAAATTTCTGAGCTGCAGTGATATAAGTGAGAGAAAGTCGTCCATCTAAATCCTCAATTTCATCTTCAATTGTCAGCCAATATTCAGAATCTGTAGTTTCACCGAATATATCTAGGAGTGAAGAGTTTAGAGTGAGGAGACATATCATAGTAACTATGAGTAATTTAAAACAAACTCTAGTAAAGTTGTGCGTTTTCATAACAGGTAAAGTTGATACCAAATTGAATATATTTAATTAACTAGATACTCCCTCCGCAGGCTCTTTTCCGGCCTCAGTGCTTTTATGTATATCTAGAGAAAGCATGCGAGTATAGGGAATCAGTTCTCAAAAAATAGCATATTATTAAGATAGTTATTTTGTGAAAAGAAGCCGACAATTTTCAAAATATTGGCTTAATACACCATCCCAAAAGTATTGGACCATTTAATAATTATTTTGTTTACTAAAATCAAAAAATTCATCTTCCTAAGATTATATGGTAGAATTACGTTTATTAATTCTTTCAGATTAAGAAATTTTATATAATCTTACTGGTAGAAAGATTTGTTTCTAAATTTCTATTGATTCTTTCTTTTACTTAATCTATATTAATTTTTTAAGTGTATTAAGGGTTTATTGAACTCTAATAATAAATAGTAATAAATTTGGCAGGTAAGAAAATAATTAGTTGATTAATCGCCTCTTTCAGAGATAATAATCGCCATTTTAATTTTCTTATTCTTGCTAATAGCTTAAAAACTTTTGGTTTCAAGGAAAAGATTATAAAAACCTAGTTCTTTCTCTATAAGTGTATTGAAAGATTTAACTATAATTAACAGCTTAGAAATTAGTCAAATCCAACCATCAAAGATAGTTAATGTTACTTTTTTTTATAATTATAGAGAATTAAGAGGATCCCTAGAAATACTACTCCAAACTCAAAACCTGGTATTCTGGTACCCGATTTAATACTTCCTACATCACGTTCTATCTCGATAATACTCTCATTTGTTTTAATCTCTATAGAAACAGAGTATTTTCCTGTTGGAAGATCTGTTATTTGTGCATCATAACTATTTTCTTTTTCTGGGGAAAAGCTATAAGTTTTAACCTCTGTTCCCTGATTATTAGTTAAAATTGCTCTGACTCTATAAAAATCAATTGCATTCCCAGTTAAATTATTCTGCTTAAATAAGGAGACCGTCAATGTATAATTCGATGACTTTTGTACTATATTTAATTTAGAGAGGTATGAATAACCTAGTATTTCTCTCAATACAGTCTCACAAAGTTCACGATGGGGTGCAGTTAAATAGCCGCCTCCAGTCAGTCCTCCTCCAGATCCTCCAGATATAATTCGTTTATCTCGTATAACTCTAGAATAGTATTCTATTATTGCTCCACTATTTTCCAGATAATTTGTTGCAGAATCATGTGCAACCATGTGAACTCCATTTATTATCTCTGATTCAGATAAAATAGCCATTCCTACGCAGATTGATCCAATCACTAATCCTTTGTTATAAGCCATCGTTATAAGATCATGGAGATTGTCTTGAACTAACATCGAAGACCAATAACCTCCTGAAGGTATAAGCAACGCGTCAAAGTCAGTGAGTAGATCCTCGGTTATTTGCTTAACAGTAATATTTGTATCAATAAAGATAGGATTCTCCCCACGATTTGTACACGCAAAATGTTGAGATGTTAAGCCAACAGTCGTGATTATAACACCCATTTCTTGTAAAATATCTCGTAATTCAAAATATGAATATCCAACATAGTCAGCAACAAAAATTAGTACCTTAATTTCTGATAAATCAGTCTTAATGGATTTGGTTCCAGAGATCCTTATCTCTGTAATATTAGAAATACGATTAAACGGATAAAAAAATCCAGTTATGACAAAAAGAAGAATTAGAATGCTATAATTTTTCAAATACTTCACTTGTTCCTATTAAATTATTAGGAAAAATGAGGGATTTGTTTTATTAAACCTATTATGATGGAGGCAAGAATCAGTTATTTCAGATCACATTTACCTGTAATTTATTTCTGTGCTTTCTCACTCCATCGGAGTACTTTTTTTTCTTAGTTCTATGCCTACTTAAGTCTTTAAAATAAAAATTTATAGTCATTTCCTACATAAAAGAGTTTATTAGGAGCAAAGGAAATGAAAAAATCGCGAATAACAGGTGTTTACTCACTAATTGTCGGAATATCGATGGTGGGAATGTGGATTATGTTTCTTGTGACAGATAATATTCCAGAACTAAATACAATTCCTTGGGAAATTGGATTTCATATCCTTGCAGAAATCATAACTGCTTGTTTACTAATTTTTGCTGGACTAGGATTTTTACGTGATTATAATTGGCGATATATTGTTTACTTTATTGGAACTGGGATGCTTCTTTATTCGATCATCAGTGAGGGATTAGGATACTATGTCCAACGAGGTGATATTCTTTTTACAAGCATTTTTATCAGCTTACTGATTTTAACGCTAGGATTCCTTGGATTGATCATCTCAGAGTATATAATGTCAGTGAACCATTAAAACTTTGAATTTCAAACTAGTATCTAATATAGTTAAATTAAAGAAGATTTTATTTAAAGAAAGATCCGTCGAGATATATAACCAAGACATTATTTGGAAAGCATGGGTTACTTCTGGAAAAATCAAGAGAACTAGTTCAATTAAGCTGACCCAAGCAATTTCTGACTAGTTCTATAAAGACCTTAGGAATTATTTTACTCCCCCATTTTGCTGAACATTCATAGAAGGAGGTTCCTTGAGAACGAGCATATTTCTTTCCTTCTTCTTCTGTAACTTTTCTTCTATCAGCTAGATCAATTTTATTTCCAATAATCGTAATAACAGCTTTATCACCTGCTATTTTTCGGTACTCATCAATCCAGTAATCAAGATCACCAAAAGTATCTGACTTAGAAATGTCATATACTGCAATACACCCTAATGACCCTTCAAAGTATGTTTTTCGAAGACTTCCGAACCTTTCCTCTCCTGCTGTGTCCATTAATACCAATCTTACCGGGAGAGTACTCCCATTGATGATAATTCCTCGTTTAACTGTAATATCCACCCCAAGAGTCGGTAAATAGTCTTCTGAGAATGTATTTTCCGTATATCGCCTAATTAAAGATGTCTTACCTACATAAAAAGATCCAACTGAGTTGAGCTTAATAATGACTTCATTAGGCAAGGATTACACATCCGTACATCGGAATTTAGAGTCTTAGATTAAAAGCAATTCGGAATTATTTTTGATTTATTATTCATGTACCAATGTTTTTTTGCCTAATTCATTTGGTTTATAACAAATTATCTAGTAATTAATTCTATTTCTCTAAATAATTATATTTTTACCTTGAGGAATTGATGATGGTAACCACTCAGGAATTTTCTGCTCTTACAGAGAACGAAAAAATCGTCTTATGGGTTATTAGGGAACTATCAAGAATGGAAAGAGATCCAAAAAGTCAAGAAATTCTTATTTCTGAAAGTTTAAAAATACCTCTTACTGGTGAGGGAATCAAGAAGCTTAAAACCATCTCAGAGAAGAACATTGATTCAGATTCAGCAATTGAATTATTAAAAATTAAAAAATATGTTCTGTTTGATGGAAGAGAACTCAAGCTTACTCAAAACGGAATCAAACTTGGAAAAATAGCTCAGATTGAGCAGCAGAGTAATTGGTATAATGATCATCTTCTACGGTGTGCAAATAGTAAAGCTTATGCATTATTTTGTGAAAAGGTATTTGGAAAAAATCTTTTACAATTTAATGTTCTTGATATGGACCAATTAAAAACTCTTATCTCCTCATTGAATTTAAGTGCCAATGATTCAGTCCTAGATTTAGGGTGTGGTTTAGGTAAGATAACAGAATATATTCAGAGGAAAACGGGAGCTAAAATTTTAGGCATCGATTTTGCGAAAAAACTCATTCAATGGGCAAAGGAAAATACCCTCCAAACCGAGGAAAATACTTTACAATTTCAAGTAGGAGATATGAATCAACTTAATTTTCCTCCAACATCATTTAATGCTATCTATGCCATAGATACTCTTTATCCATCAAATATTGATAATATAGATGCAATTATAGGAAAATTAAAAAATTTATTGAAACCAAAGGGACAATTAGGTATTTTTTTTGCCCAAATCATAGAAACTGCAGAACAAGAGAATATTTTAGCTCCTAATAACACTAAAATGGCTCAGGCATTGAAATACAATCACCTACCCTTTACTGTCATTGATTTTACAAAAAATGCACGAGATATATGGGAACGAGAAATCATTGTTGCAAATGAGTTACAAGAAATGTTTGAACAAGAGGGCAATCTTGACCTTTATAAAGAGCGGATTGCTGATGGTGAAAGATGTCTTTTTAGGATTGATAACCAACTGCAGAAAAGGTATTATTACCACGTTTCCATTGACTAAACCTTTTTAAGGTCGGTTCCTTGAAAGAAAGTTAGAAAATTTCAAATATCTTTTTTTCTTTTTATATAATTGATATAGGGAGAAAATAGCATTTCTTGTTATTTTAATGACCATATATTCCTATTTATTGATTCGATTATAACTCTAGAATCATAAAATGATGCTATCAGAAGGATGAAAATTTTTTTCATTACTCCTAGTTCCTTGTAAAATTTTTTTGAATGTGTGTAAATTTCTTTTTACAGTATGTAAAATTCTTTTTACAAGATATTGAGCCTTCTAATCTCTTACCGATGTCAATAAGTTTAAATAACATAGTTATCTTTATATTTATTGGATTAAAATCCAATAAATAGTAAATGGTGTAAGAAAATGATTACGAATTTTATAGAGGACTTTGGTGATTTAATATGGATAATAGCACCATTACTCATCCTCCAATTATCGTTAATACTAATTGGACTTTGGGAATGGAATAAAAAAAAGGAGTTTTTACAGAACAAAAAATTGTTGTGGTTAATTATTATACTTATATTTAGTTTTGCTGGACCAATCTTCTTTCTTCTTTATGCTCAAAGATTTGATGTCCCTATAAAGGGAGAAAAATCAGTTGAAGATGAGTGGGAGAAATGAAATATGGGGAATATAATTGAAATTCAAAATCTAACAAAAAATTATGGAAAATTTCAAGCACTTAATAGAATTAATTTGACTGTTCCAGAGGAATCAATTTTTGGCTATCTAGGTCCTAATGGAGCTGGAAAAACAACTACATTGAAAATATTGGTGGGATTGTTACATTATTCTCAAGGATCAGTAAAAATCTTTGGTCAAGAAGTGAAAAATCATTCTGTAGCAATAAATAAACAAATTGGATTTCTTCCGGACGCTGAAATGCCCAAATACGAAACAATTTATAGATTTCTCTCTTTAACTGGGAAATTAAATGATATTTTATACCGAAAGGAGAGAATTTCTGAAGTACTTCAACAAGTCGGATTAAAAAAACTACAGAATCGAAAGATCGGTAACCTCTCCAGAGGCCAAAAGCAGCGAGTAGGAATTGCCAATGCACTTTTGCACGATCCCCAGTTATTAATCCTAGATGAGCCAAATAGTGGACTTGATCCAATAGCAAGGAAAAATATCCTTTCTCTTTTAAAAGATTTAGCGAAAGAAGGAAAATCCATAATATTATCTTCCCACATTATCGGAGAAGTTGATAAAATAGCTACAAATATCGCAATCATTCATCGGGGCAAGATCATTGAAGCAGGTAAGCGAAATGATCTAACCAAATATTTAGCTCATCGTAAATATATTATCTCAGGAAAAATTATTCAAGAAAAGGTACTTTCTTTAGATTATGTTACTGCTTTCAACCTTGATTCATTAGACCGAGTCATAATTACAGTGTCAAATAATATCACAGAAGAGCAGCTGCTACTTGATTTGATTCAAAAATGCGATTCCAAGATAAAATTCTTTTCTTTAATGGAATTTTCACTTGAAGATCTATTCTTCGCTAAAATTACTGAGGAAATAAAAGGAGAAGATTATCCATGAGACTACATTCATTTTATGTCCAATTCAAAAATGATTTATGTGCAGATAGACTGAAACTTATACTTTTAAGTTTTCTATTTTTCTTTCAAATTATTATGAGTATCATTGGCACTTTCTACATGCAGGATTTACTGAAGTTATTTGGTTTTGAGTTAGTGAATCCAATAACTCCATCAGGGGAAGTTGCTTTAGCTGATTTCTTTAGTGATGTATTTCTCTTCGGAATCATAATCGCTTCACTAGGTACCATGAATATCTTTGCTGGAGATATAGAAAGCGGATCCATTAATTATTCTTTATCAAGACCCATTACACGTGAGGATTATTCTATAGCAAAGATTTTCTCCCGACTAATTACCCTTATTGTCCCTTTTATAATAGCTTCATTCTTTGGATGGTTTTATTTGCTCTTCTTTTTTACAGAGATTCCTCTTATTAATTTAGTCTGGACTCTGATTCCAATAGTTCTTTTTTATAGTTATATTGGGGTCGTAACAAGTCTTCTCAGTACAAGATTTACTTCTTTAACAGCTGGATTTAGTGCTATTGCCATTTTCATTGTTCAATTTGCTATTGCTGCATTTAAACCTTTGGAGCTACTCTCCCCATTCACCTTTGCGGCTTTTTGGCCAAAATTACTTAATAACAACTTAAGCCTTTATTCTTGGGAAGCTATACGTAATCTAGGAATGATCAGTATCTGGATTCTGATCCCCTTGATCCTAGTAATTTTATCGATGCGAAGAAGAGATTTCTAGACTCTTCTTCTCTCTTCTTTTTTTAAAAAAAGGGGAAGTTTCTTGTCATTTGATATGTAGAAATAAAGAAATGACAAGAAAATACTTGATAATAGCAATATTATCCCTATTACTTGGTTTAAAACTGCAATATCAAAAAGAGCAGGTTCTGGGAATAAGAAAATTATGGCTAAAGCATTTGTAAGAGCAATAGAGATAAGAATTTCACGATTATTAGGGGCAAAGAAGATCCATATGAAATTATTAATTAACAGTAGCGTCCAAAGCGTTTTAGTTCGATAAATGAAAAGTAAGATCGATGATAGAGAGAGTAAAAGAAAGAAGATGCTTAATAAAATATGCCACTGGAGGAGAGTCAATCCTAGGATGAAGAAAAAAATCCACCATGCACCAAGTATCAGTTCAAGAGGATTTAGTCTGGAAAAACCAAGATAAATATCTGAAAATGGCGACCCCTTTGATTCAACAACTAAATCTAACATTAATGCAGCTCTCCTTCCCAGTTTAGTTAAAGAATATCTTCCTTCAAGATCCTTGCCAATAAGATGCGCTTTACCTAGTAATGATAGATGGTATGCAACATTAGATGAGGCTGGAAGATTTAGACTGTTTAAGAATTCTGAATATGATACTAAATTATTGTTAACATGAAGAATTCGAATTATTTCGCGTCTAATATCATGATTCAATGCCTTAAGAACTTCTGTTATGTCTCCTTCTGGAACTGATGTCATAATTCTCCTCCTAACTTTTGGTTAGATAGGTTATTAAGCTGTTATTACATCTTTCGATATAAGGTAATAAATTAAAATTGCTCCCATTGGTATAAAACTAGGAAAAATAGAATATAATGGAAAATTGTGCCCTAAAACAGTAAGAAATGTTAAAAACGGGATTAATCCCCAAAATGCAATGACAATATATTCCCTATAAGCACTAAAATGTTTTGAAAAGAATTGGTTCACATATATCGACAATAAAACAAATCCAATTCCAAAGAGGCCCAACCCAAGAAGAAGTGAGGAGAGTTGGGTTAATATTCCTAATTGAATCAATTGGGAAATGTCTCCAAATGGATTTAATCCACCAATAATAAGGTATCCAGTCCCATTTATTAGAGACCAGAAGGTTAACCAAATCAAAAATATTGATAGAAGGATTCTTTTTTCAGACAGGATAAAATGGAGAAGGACAAGAGAAAAAAAACAAACAATAATACAGACTATAATACCTCCAGCAATTACATAGCTTCGGAGCAAAGGTGGTACATCACTGGGAAGATGCCAAGAAATCGAAGAGAATTCTAAAGGCCATAACCATGAGATGGTAAAAGAATTTATTTTTCCCCCAGCGAGCAAAACTATCAATCCATGTCCTAAGATTTCATGAATTATTTCTACAATCATTTTTACAATAAAACCCATAAATATGAATATTAAGATAAAACGAGTGACAGAAAGTGGTGTGAATACGAACTCTTCACTGGTTTTATTTGCCATCCTTTACACGACGTCGACTTATAATCTCAAGTCCAAGAGCTAATCCTAAAAAAATAACCATTAAGAGAGAACAAATAAATGTATAATCCCTAAAGGGGTAAGTAATTACTGGAAGCATTCCCGTTGACCGTTGTTGAAAATTATATGTAAAAATGGTTAAAACGAACATCAAACCAGTTAATCCATAAGCACTTATTCTAAATATTTTCATAACTATCCCTGTAGAGAATTCTAATAATATTTCAAGTCATTATTCAGAAGTTATTTGATAAATGACTTCAAAGTTTAAAAAAGGTGAGATTTGGGTAATCTAGAACAGATAAATAGTATCTGACGAATTTCTTTGAATTAATTTATATTTTCAATTTTTATATTGAAAACTCAAAGGATCTATTTATTTGTTAGAAAAGATACATCAGACTTTTGGTAATTTTTCATATTGATTATGATTGATCAAGGGTTAAGGTTTGATTATGAGTTTAGATGTAAAAAAGTATCAGAGTTACAAACGGTGGCTTTTATTCCATCTGGTCAATCAAAAATTATTAGTTTTTGGAGTAATTGTTGGGATTAGTATTGTAACTCTTTCAAGAGTTCTTGTACCCATTGTAATTGGGTATATTGTTGATACAACTCTATTAACACGTGATCTTGCTAATTTAATTATGTTACTCATCATTGTATTTTTTATTTATCTCGTACGAAATGCTGGGGATTACCTTACAATGCTGATTGGTCATTACTTAGGTTTAAAGACAGAACAGTATATGAGGCAGGAATTTTTTGATACTATTCAACACAAATCCTTACGATATCATGATATTGCCAAGACTGGTGATTTAGAAGCGTTAGCTACCAATGATTTACGAATTATCAACACAATGCTTTCTCATGGTGCTTTCTATATTTACCCCTTTTTTCAGGTAATATTGGCTTTTCTTTTATTTTTTACCCTAGATATTCGATTGGCGTTAATTTGTGTTCCATTTTTTGCCATCTACTTTTATTTTGTTCTTGACTATCGAAAAAAAATCACTCCTTGGGCTGCAGCGCGAATGGTAAAACATTCGGATCTTGTAGTGGTATTACAAGAAAGTATTAGTGGAACAGCTGTAGTTAAAGCATTCACAGCAGAACAATGGGAACGTAAGAAGTTTAAAAAGGCAGTAATTGGATTTCGAGATAATCGAATTGGAGAAACACGAGTTCAAGCGAGATTTTACCCGTTATTGACTTTAAATATCGCTATTGGTACAACCTTTCTTATTGGTACGTTTTTAGTCTTTCAAAATTCCCTTTCACTTGGATCATTAACTGCAGTTAATTTACTCTTAATCACTTTACTGGATCCAACAGGTATGATCTTTTGGGCCACTAATGATATGATGAGTGGATTTGCAGCATGTTCAAGATTATTTAATTCCCTCTTAATTGAGGAAAATGAGAGGAGTGATGCTAAACTGGAAGAATGGCCTGAAACACTCAGAGGAAAGATTGAGTTTCGTAACGTTACCTTTTCATATGGAGAAGGAAAAAAACCAGTCCTTCAAAATATATCATTTACTGTTGAGAAGAATCAACGAGTGGCTCTTGTTGGACCAACGGGATGTGGAAAAACCACATTAGTAAAATTGTTATTACGTCTTTACGAACCTCAAGAAGGTACTATTTGCCTAGATGGAAGAAATATTCAAGATTTTCCTCTTAACGAGCTACGTAGACATATTGGTTACATCGAGCAAGATATTTACCTTTTTTCCCGTTCAATAAAGGAAAATATAGCTTTTGGTAAACCAAATGCTTCTGATGAAGAAATTTTAGCAGTTGCTGAACTTGCTCAAGTCCATGATTTTGTCAAGGAATTCCCTGATCAATACAATACTGTTGTTGGTGAACGAGGAACCCGACTTTCAGGTGGAGAAAAACAACGTGTGGCAATTGCTCGTGCATTTTTAACAGATCCTGACATTTTAATACTGGATGATGCAGTTTCATCAGTAGATAGTGAAACAGAAGAGAAAATTACCCGTTCTCTAGAAAATATTGCAAAAAACAGGACTACACTAATTATTACTCATCGTTTGCATACAATACGTTCTTCGGATAAAATTCTAGTCCTCAAACAGGGTCAAATTGTAGCAGAGGGAAATCATAACGAATTATTACAATACTCGAGTGATTATCGACGTATTTTTGGAAAATATCAACTTTTACCACCCTTAAGAATCAAAAACTAGAAAGAAGGACTTTGAAATGGGTCTCTACAGAGCAATATCAGATGAAAAATACGAACGGGAGTATTCAGATCGCGAACTTTTGACTCGATATATTCGTAGAATACATCCTTTTAAAAGAAGTATCTTCTTAATTTCTCTTTTCATTCTTATAACAACAATAGCAGATATCACAATTCCTTTAATAGTTGGAATAGCTGTTGATGAACTTGAAAGTATCAATCCCGATCTAATTTTTGTAATTACCTTGGGATTTATTTACTTAATTTTGCAGTCTATCATTTGGGTTACCTTTGCATTACGCCGAATAGAGATTGGGAACTTTATTCCCTTCTTCCTTGAGAAAATTCGGATGGATATCTTTGATAAGCTTCAAGAACAGGATATGAGTTTTTTTGATAGACATCTAAGTGGCAGTTTAAATTCCAGGATATCTAATGATACAATGGATTTTGGTGATTCAACAATTCTGCTTGCAGACACATTAGGAAACTTACTTATTACTGTTGTAACTTTTGGGATACTTTTAATCTTAAATCCAGTTTTAGCTCTTATTACTCTTACAGCAGTTCCGATCCTTTTTCTCTTAATGTTTTCGTTGCGAAAGTTAGCGCGAATAGTCTCACGTGCCTACAGAAAATCAATAGCTAAAATAAATTCAGCAATGGTTGAATCTATAGAAGGCATTCAAGTATGTAAGAGCTATGGACAGGAATTTACTGTCTCTGAACAATTCAACAAGACGAACATTGAATATTTTAAGTCAGCATACCGTTTGACTGCTGTAACTCATGTTTGGAGGTCAATTCTCGAAACTATAACAGCAATAGTTCTGATAATAATTGTTTATTTAGGTGGACAGTTAGTAGCTCAAGGAACAGCCAACATCGGAATGATTTTAATGTACATTCTATATATTCAGAGATTTTTCGGTCCAATTATGATATTGGCGACATTTTATCCCCAATTAAGTACAGCTATGGCAGCATATGAACGTATTCTTGAAATTCTTGATTCCAAACCTGATGTGAAGCAAAGTTTAACAGCTAATAAAGCTGATAAAATAAAAGGAGAAATTCTTTTCGATAATCTTACCTTTTATTATCGAGAAGGAGAATATGTCTTTAAAAATTTTAATTTAAAGATTAAAAAAGGTGAAAAGCTGGCCATAGTAGGACATACAGGTGCTGGAAAATCCAGTCTTGTAAATCTTCTAATGCGTTATTATGAGTTTCAAGGGGGCTTAATTAAAATAGATGGGATCGATATCAGGGATTTTGATCTCTATTCTTTCAGAAAAAACATAGGAATGGTTCAACAAGATGTATTTTTATTCTCTGGTACCATTGAAGAAAATATCCGCTATGGAAATCCAGAGGCTTCCACAACAGCTCTTTGGAATGCAATTCGTTCTGTCCATGCAGATGAATTTCTTGAATATTTGCCTGAAGGAATAAAAACCCAAGTAGGGGAAAGGGGAAAAGGATTATCAGCAGGTCAAAAACAACTTATTAGTTTTGCAAGGGCCTTATTAGCTGACCCCAAAATTCTTATTCTAGATGAAGCTACCTCCTCTGTAGATGCTTATACCGAGGCCATTATTCAAGAAGCCTTGGAAATATTATTAACTAATCGAACGTCTATTATCATCGCTCATAGACTTTCGACTATTCAAAAAGCAGACAGAATCATTGTCTTAGAAAAAGGACAAATTATTGAAGAAGGAACTCACGAGATTTTATTAGCTAAAGGGGGAAAATACGGCCAACTTTACAAACAATATTATGAGCATCAGAATATCGAGTGGACACCGTCAACATGATTGGCTAAAAAGCTATGGGGAAACAATAGATGAGATCCCAGCTGTATGTTGTGATCGATCATCAATCAGTTTTCTGGTAGGATCTAATAAATTAGATTCGAATAGATTGATTTAATAGATGAATTGAACTAGTTGGAATCAACATGGAGTATAAGTTAGACCGTGACATGCACATGGAACAGATAGGAGAGAACCGTTTTGTGATAGAGATATCACGTGACTGGAACATTGTAGCTCCTCATGGGGGGTATCTGATGGCAATTGCAGGTAAAGTATTTCACGAAATTACTAATTTCAATATTCCATTGTCAATGACTGCTTACTATCACAAGCCCACACTTCCTGGTAAAGCGGTATTGTTTGTCAACAGAGTCATGGAAAATAAGAGGTTAGTTACAGGAAAAATAACTTTACTACAGGAAAATAATGAAATTATTTCGTTCATAGGAACTTTCACACGAGAGAATGCGTTTAAGGGATTAACACTAATACAAAAACAACCATTACTGCCTGATCTTAATACATGTATTGAATTTCCTTCTCCACGGTACCCATTTTTCAACCAAGTCAAGCTATGTGTCCCACCAGATCAATTTAGCTGGGTAGACGGAGATACTGGAGGAGAAACCTTTTTCTCTGGGTATTTTAGTTTTCAAGATGGTCGGCCATTAGATGGACTTGCTGTACTGTTACTAGCTGACGCTTCCCCACCACCTGTTCTGCGTTACACGGGTCCAGTCCAATGGGTACCTACCATCGAAATGTCAGTTCAAGTAAGATATGTTCCACCAGGAACACGCCTTGGTTTCCAGTCAAGCACAAACTTTGTGACTAATGGACTTACAGAGACTGATGTTGAACTATGGAGTGAAAAAGGAGAACTTGTGGCGATTGGTAGGCAACTAGCTGTTATTAGGGAAACAAATCCTAACATTAAGAAATAAGCAATTTATTCTTCCTCAAAAGCATACTTTATTTCCTCTAGTTCAATAGTATCCTCAGGTATTATGATGGAGGAAGGTGTTTTGGTTGCTACAGGAGATGGTTCCGGTATCTTTCTGAACCTCCAAAGGTATAGTGCAACTAATAGTCCTAAGGAAAAACCAATAATTTCTAAGATTTTAGAGATCATCGCGATGACAAGTAGAATGGAAAAGGGATCGCTAAGGATAATACTGAATGGGAAGCTCGGTACTCCTATTGGAATCAATAGTAATAGATGCATTGTCCGCAAAAATATCACATACATTCCAAACAGAAAAACACTAATTCGTATCAAGCCTTTTGAATAATCCTCTCCAGCCATTAACCGTGAAATGAAGGGAGGTAAACTCGTATATATTACCCAAGCAAAGAAAATTCCCTGTAATTCGAAATATAATCCGTAAAGAAAG
>NZ_CDLCQJ010000010.1:0-38387 GCF_975850365.1 Candidatus Hodarchaeum mangrovi
ATCATGGAAGCTTTTTTTCGTAAAGTATTTTTGTTTTTCACGAACATTGTGACCAACAGATTGGCAATATTGATTTTTCCGTAGTTGTTTTAAAGTTCTCGAAACAGTCGATTGAGAAATATTTGGTACCAATCCATTTTTTATAAGACATTCAACAATTTGATCTTGGGTTAAACCGTGATTCTCCTCTGTTGCTTTTAAAATTAATAAGGAAAATATTCTACCAAAGTTCTTGGATCTTTCACGAAGGGTGAATAAGTCTCCATACAGTTCAATAAACTTTTTTTCATATTTAGAGAGTTTTATGGCCCCTGTCATTCATACTCAAATCCTCTGCCTAATAATGAAGGAAATTTTTTAGTAAGAGCTTATTCTTCGTAATTAGAAGCAATTACCCTCAGAGTAAGCTTTTTATATATATTTTGCGTTGCAATGGAATGCATAGCTTTGCAATATTGACTCAAACAATGCAATGCTTAAAGATGAATAACAATTTCTACTAAATAGAGGAAGAAATTGAGATGAATAGTAACATAAAGTTAAAAATAAAAGGACTGACGAAGTATTATGGCTCAGTTCGTGGTATAGAAAATCTAGATCTTGAAATTAAAAAAGGAGAAATCTTTGGTTTTCTTGGTCCCAATGGAGCTGGTAAAACAACAACAATTAGATGTGTAATGAATATTCTTCTTCCCACTGCTGGGGAGATCTTTATAGATGGAAACCTTGTTTCAAGAGCTAATCCTGATCTACGTAAAACTATAGGTTACATTCCTGAAGGTATTAATCTTCCGGAGAATTATTCCGCCAAAGACTTCTTGGATTATATTGAAAGTATGCGAGGAGTATCAAGTCCACGTCGTCACGAACTAATCGATCGGTTTTCACTTCCTGTAGATCGAAAAATTAAGGAATTATCACGTGGTAATAAACAAAAAGTTGCTGTAATCGCTGGTTTAATGCACGACCCAGACCTCTTAATGTTGGATGAACCAACATCTGGTCTAGATCCTCTACTACAACAGGAAGTATATAATCTCCTTACTGATGCTAAAGATCGTGGAAAGACAATTTTCTTTAGTAGTCATAATCTAGATGAGGTCCAACGTATTTGTGATCGTGTTGGTATTGTTCGTGAAGGGCATTTAATAGACGTTCATGACATTGAAACTCTAAATCGTGAAGTCTCACGTGTGTTGGAAGTTAGCTTACGGAAACCTGATTCGACTCAAATTAATGCTTTAGGCGATAGCCTTTTAGAATTCAAGGATAATAAAGTTAAAATTTTAGTGAAACAATCAGAATCAATTCAGTCTTATCTTAATGTACTTCTTCCTATGGATCCAGAGGAACTCTCCTTTCCACCTGCAAGCTTAGAGGCTTATTTCTTACAATTTTATAAAGCTTAGGAGGCATCAATATGAATCAAACACCTAATTGGATTCATAGATTATATCTACATTTTTATCGTTATAAGACGGTTCTTTTTATTATTGCTTTCATGTTATCTCTTGCTGTCATATTTTATGGTTCATTTTACCCTGGTGAAGAAACATTAATGTCTTATGTTTCTTATCTTAGCTTTCTAGGAACAATAACTTTGGAAAATCCAGGATATCATTTTTGGATAACACTATCTGTGAGTGTGGCTTTAACAATATTCTTGCCACTCTTAGCTATTTACCTTGGGGTAAATATTCTCCCCTTTAGTGAAAGAGATGGCAAAGAATATCTATTTAGTACTTCGAAATCTATGACAAAATTTCTCTTGGAGAGCTCATTTCTTGTTGTCATACTTATGATACTCGTATCTATACCCTCGTATCTCCTGGCAACTATATTTCTTATCATTAATGAATCTTTAGAAACTATTTCTAATATAACCATAGGTTTTGGGTTAAATTTGGCCATGTCCTTGATTGTTTTATTTCTAACCGCCTTTGGATCATCCTTAACCTTTTCAAAAAATGGTGGGTATAAACTTGGAGGTGGATATTTTGTTTTTTCTTTCTTAATTGACCAAACACGACAAATAGAGGAATTAAAGCTCTTGAGAGATCTAAGTATCTATTCTCAGGCAGAAGCTTCTTCTCATAGTTTCCTTGGCACTTGGAACGTAGAGTTTTTGCTTCTTACTTTGATCTTAGTTACAATTCTACTCATCTTGACAATTCTTGTGTTGCGATCTAAAGATATTTTAGAAGGAGGGCCTCAAACCAAAAAGAAGGAAAAGGCCATTAAATCTTCTAAATTTTTGGACAAGTTATCTTTTATTAGAAAACCTTTAGATGTAATGATCTCTAAAATGGGTTGGAAATTTCCTGCATTTCGTGATCAGTTACATTCCTCAGCTGGTGTTTTTACAATCTTTTTCTTTTTTATAGCTTTTATTTCAGCTTATATTGTTTTGGTATTTTTTCAAGGAGGTGAAGCAGGAGCACCTGTAGTTTTGGCTAATCTAGATCAACCAATGATCAATGCAGGAATGTTCAATTATAGATATGATCCCACAATGGACGCATTAGCTTATTTTATAGCTATTGAAGTATTAGGATTTGGTTGGATGAGTTTTGGACCGTTTCTATTGTATGCTGTTTATGATCTTTCAACCCGTGATTATCGAAATAATTATTCAGAATCTACTTGGATCCTTCCTAAAACAGGAGCAAATATTATCTTCGGTCGGACATTGGCAGGGATTTTTTACATTATTTTATTATTTGGTGGTAGTCTCCTTGCAATATTAGCTACAGAACTTATTCTAGGAGTATATACTGATTTAGGACAGACATTACTAGGATTTCTTGCAGCAACTTGGGCTTACTGTGTTATTTTCGTATTTTTCGTTGCTTTAACCTTTTTCTTGCATCAAAAACGTGCTCTTAAAACAATTACGCTTGGATTCTTCTTTGCTATCCTTATTATAATTTTGGGATTTATGGGAAACATTGAACCAATAATCTACTTATCACCTTTTGGATACTTCGATCATCTTGGAGTTTTTCTAGGGAAAATAACTTTCATTGATTTTTTACCCGCTGCTTTGATTGGTACTGCATTAATCCTATTCTTATATAGTTACACCTTGAAAAAAGGAATATCTAAGCAAGATTTCTTAGCTTAATTCCTTTTTTTTTATTACCCTAAGGTTGAATAGCAATGAGATCTAGTGAAATTTTCTTAATAATCATCGTAATAATGTTATTATTGGTTTCTTGGAGGAAGAGATTATTAGAATTATTCTTATTATTGAGGGATACGAATTAGAATTTTAATTCTTATTGACTCAAATTATGATATTTAGAATCATTTCTAACAATTTTTAAATCCTTATTTAGCTCTAATTTACTTAAAAAAATCCTTTAAGAAGGAAAAAATAAATTATACTGATCTTCAGCTTATCGTGGATCTATTCTCTTAATTCCATCTTTATCCAAAATCAAACAAACTCGATGCATACTGGTATCAACAGTAGTATGATTTATTTTCGAAAATTTTACAATAAAATTGAGATGATAAACTTTAGCTGCTTTAACTGTCTCAACTAACTGATTCTGAAAATTATACCATTCGAAATATCTATATGGGTTTTCTATCTTACTCAAGAAACCTGAAATGTCGAAACGGATAATATCACTGACATCTAGAACCCTAGCGTGTTCTGAAGTAATTACTTTAGGGTAAATTTGAATATCCTTAGTATATTTGATTATGACTTCTGGTTTTCCTTCTTGTTCAATCTTTGTTAAATGATCGATATTTCGTAGATTACTGATTTCACCAGGCAGCTTATTTATAAAGGCAAATTTTTCTGTAGTTTTTCCGACTTTGTTACCTTCCTCATCTTTGATAGTTGATTTAAAATCAGGTTTTCCTCTGAATCCTGATCTATCTCCTAATATTAATCTTAACCATTCTTTTAAACGATCCTTTAGAATGTAGGCAAATACAATTACTACAATGAAAGGAAGAGTATATTCTTCAAAAAATGTTTGAGAAAGAAATGTAAGAATTACGGTCAATAACATTGCAATACCTGCTGCAGAAGCATAGCCAACTTCCTTGAGAAGTTTACCTTGAATTTCAGGACGAGCTGTAAGATATAATACATTAGAAACATACTTTTTTAAAATTGAATATCTATATGGAAAAGATTCATTTTCTTCTCCCTTGATTAGAATTGAAGAAAAGCCACACCTTAATCGAAATTTGTGCTCATCTTCAATGAGGGTGCGAATTTTCTTTTCAATTTCCTCTAATTCTAAGGTACTTAATAAAGTAATAATCTTGAAGAGCTTTGTTAATTCTCTTTGAATACTGATACTTATGTATTCTAAAACAAATTCAAATGTTTCTTCTACTTCTTTTGGAGTAAGAGAGGAATGAAAATCTACCCTTCTTTGTCGAAATTGTTGATTAAAATGTTGTATCGAATTTATAAAAGCATTCACCTGGTTTCGTGCATCAGAAAAATTTTGATCTGTAATTGGATAATGGGAGAGGAGATCTTTAATTCGCTCGACAGATCTCTCAAGAACTGATACAACAATCACTGCTAACATTTTTAATTCATGAATTATTCCCTCTTCTATATTTGCACCAACATCGCCCCCAAATTTTTTATTTAACAAATCAAGGGCTCTATTAAGAGGGGATTTTTGGTTCTTAGGATTTAAAATCTCATTCAATGAAATTTGGATTGGATTAAACCGAATATAAACTTGTAAATCCTCATAAAATCGTTTTTTTGGATAATTTTCTTTAATTATTCTAAAACTAATAGGTAGAAAGAAATAAGCTTCAAGATGATAGTTAGATTGATCAACTTCTGGAGCAGCTTTATAATCAAGTGTTAATTCAAATTGATTTTGATTATGTATGGTTATTTCTCCATAGTCTCCTAGTTTTAATTTCTGATCTTTATCTAGGTCTATCAATAGTTCTCCAAGCTTTGTTTTTCTGGTAAGATATCTAAAACTCTTATCTATAATAAATATATACTATATATATTATATATATTTTTTACATTTTTCTATAGAATTTTAATACACAAAACTTCTATTTAATCAAGTTTTGAATTATCAATATTTTAAATGCTTTTATACGATTATTAACATCAAACCAATATCTCAATTAATAGGATGAATAGCAGTGATTTAGTTTAATTGAAAATAATTATTCTTTGAAGAAACCAAAATAATTGATAGTAGATGGGAATCTTGAACGAAGATTTACTTTTTCGTTATTAGGAGGTCAATTATAATCCATCGTAAAGGAAAAATAGTTATAGCAAAATTCCTATAATCCTCTTATTCAAATAACTGATAACCCTAATATATCACTCCTTGAGGTCCCAATCCATGGAATATGGTGCGTTATGTGAATACCATCCTTTGAAAAAGGTTTTGATGTTTCATCCTGGCCCTGAGGTGAAACAGATCACTATCGAAAGTTTTAAAGAGCTATCTTTCCGAGATGTGGTTTATTGGCGACGATTCCAGCAAGAACATGAATTTTTTTGTAATATTCTTGATAATGAAAAAATTGAAATTGTTTACTTAAACCAAATTTTATCAAATCAAAGAAATTTTAATCCTAATAGTGTATTTGTACGCGATGCTGGATTGATTACACCACATGGATATGTAGAGATGCGTATGGCACATCGTGTGAGAAGCTTCGAGCCAATTCTGATGAAAAAAGCTTTTGAGCATCTTGAAATACCTAAACTTCATTCCACTATAATGCCAGGTTTGTTAGAGGGTGGAGATCTTGTATTTCCTGATAATAATACAGCGCTCATTGGTTATGGTCCACGAACAAATGAGGAGGGAGCTATACAAGTTATGAAATCCCTACTAGGATTGGTGGTAAAAACAGTTGTTCTTATTCCTTTACCTTCATGGCGAGTTCATCTTGATGGAGGGTTAATGTTTTTAGATAAAGATCTAATATTATATCATCCCCCCTCGGTTACGACCTTTCCTGTCCGTGTATTTAGGGAAAATGAATCAATAGAAATTCTTCCCCTGATGGATTTCTTTATGGGAAATTATGAACTTGAAAAAATCCCTATTACTGATCATGAACTGTATTTATTCGGAGCAAATGTTGTGTGTCTTGATAAAAAGAAATGTGTGATTTATGAATGGAATGAAAGAATAATTAAACAGCTTAATGAATATAATGTTGATGCTATTCCTATTCAGGGAAGTGAATTACATCGTGGAGGAGGAGGGCCTCATTGTATGACACTCCCTATTTTAAGACAGACATAAAAATATAGTTTAATTGTGGGATAAACATGAAATCTAAGATAATTGTATGCCTAACATTCGACTTTGATGCTGAAAGTGTCCAAATCAGACAACGTGAAGAGCTTGGAAGAGTTTCAAAAGGCCAATTTGCCATTAATCGTGGTATCCCCCGGATTCTCACTCTTTTAAAAAAGCATGAAATTAAGGCAACCTTTTTTACATGTGGTTGGGTTGCAGATGAATACCCTGAGTCTGTGAAAAATATCTTAGAAGATGATCATGAATTAGCAGCTCATGGGTATCTACATGAACATTTAAATGAACTATCGCTAGTAGAGGAAAAAATCATAATTAAAATGATGATGGAATCTTTAAATAAATTTACTACCGAGATTAAAGGATTTAGAGCTCCTTATTGGCAGCTGTCTCATAATACCCTTAAGCTAATTTCTGAGGCAGGATTATTATATGATAGTAGTCTTTTCTCGGATGACCGACCTTTCATTCTGCAATCGTTGAATCTTGTGGAATTCCCTGTTGAATGGTTTCTTGATGACTGGGTAATATTTGAAATTCATCAACATTCCCCAAATACTGCTTATGAGATATGGCAATCCCAGTTTGAAGCATTTATCAATGAAGATGATGTTCCCTCTAATCGTAGAATTTTCACACTAACTTGTCATCCTGCAGCTATAGGACATTCTTACCGATTAAAGATATTAGAAAGACTCATCGAGTATATGAAGACTAAAGAAGTTATTTTTCTAAAAATGAAAGACGCAACAGATTATATACTCAACAAAAGACCATTATAATTTGATGATAAAAATTTTTTACATAATTATTTACTTTGAATATGCTCAGGATCTGACTTTAATTGGAAATTTTTGAATATTTTGGGATATGGATAATTACTGCTACTTTAGGAGTAACTTTAGCTGCTCCATTAGGCCCAATTAATCTTGAAATGATTAAACATGCTCTTAACACTTCTGTTTCTCGGAAATTTGCGTGGATGTCTGCAGTGCTAATTGGTATAGGAGCTATGACAGGAGATTTTTTAGTTGCATTAACAGCGTTGACGATAGGTGGAGAAGTCTTATCATCCTTTTTTAGTAATCCTATTTTAAAATTAGCACTTTTTACTATTAATTTGGGAGTTTTAAGCTATCTAGGATTCTCTACCCTATTAAAACCATCAATAAATCCGAATGAATCTATAAAAATTCGATCCGACGGAAATTTAAATCACAAAACGAAAAATTACAAATTTTTTCTATACAAATATATCACTGGTCTATCCATTGTTGTAACTTCTCCTTGGACTTATCTTTGGTGGACATCTGCAGGGACTATAATACTTTTCAGCAAGTTAAATTTTCCAGATCTATTTTCTCGTTTAATTATTGTATTGATGTTTCTTTCAGGAATATTTCTTTGGGTTTTAGTACTTAATACGACTTTAGCTGTAATCGGTAAAACTCCTAACCGTAAATTCATTTTGGTTGTAACAAAAGGTTCAGCTTTCATTCTACTTATTTTTGCATTTGTAATTTTGATTAATATGTTTGAAGTATTAATTATTATCCTAAAACTGTAAATGATTCAGAAATTATCTTTCGAAAATATTTTGAACAAGATAAAATCTCTTTAAATGAATATATTTAGATTTATTTTTTTTTGATGATGTGAATTTAATGACATTACAGGAAAAAGAAGGTGTAGAATTAATTGATTTACCTGAAGAATGGGGAGGCGTTATTCCCCTTCAGGTTTTTATCGATGAAGCCAAAAATTTAGTCTCTGAAGGCGAAAAATTTGGAATTAACTTCCGATTACTTGGAGGATTAGCAATTCGCCTGCATGTTCAACCTCATGGGTTAGAAGATCTGTATAAAAGTCTCAAAAGGTTAGGAGACAAAGTTGAAATCACAGATATTGATGGAGCGATTTCATACAAACATATGAAGAAAGCTGATAAGTTTATGGAAGCAAAAAGTTATATTAAACGAAAACCAACTTTAAGCACGGCTGCAAGCCAACGTAGAATTTACGTACATCCGAAAAATTGGTGGTTTATTGATTGTTTCTATGGAAAAATTAAATTCAATCACGATATAGATCTTGACGATAAACGATTAAAATTAGATTCACCTACTCTCCCCTTATCAGAATTACTTCTCGGAAAAGCTCAAATAGTGAATATGAATTATAAAGATGTTGTAGATACAATAATGTTGCTGTTACCACATAAAATAGGGTATTCTGATCAGCCTGAAACGATTAATATAGAATATATAGGAAAAAAATACCTCAAAGATGGAACGTATGCTTGGGGATTTTATCATACAGTTTGCACTAATCTGATTAACATTAAAAACAATCTAACAGAATTTAAAGAGCTCGATGATACTCAGAGGACCTCAATATCGGCAAAAATAGATGAAATGCTAACTTATTTTGATAAACTCCCAAAAAATCGTAGTTGGAAAGCAAGAGCTAAGATTGGTACTAAGACAAAATGGTATCGTCCTGTTGAAACCACCCAAACTGTAGGTGAATTTCGGATTTTCAGTGGAAAACAACTTCTAGAAAAACCTTGATAGTGAAAAAGAATATATTATAAACATATACAAGATTTACTCTTTTTCAATGATTTATTTTATTATACTTATCATAAATGAGGGAATTAAACTGGTTCCCATGATAAGATAGTTACTCCATCCTCATTTTGGATCCTACCATTCTTAGCTAATCCACTTTTGACAAAATCTTTTAATAAATGAATTGCAGGTTGGTTTCCCATCATTAATTCAGTTACAAATGTCTTAACACCCCTCTCTTTTGATTTCTTTGAAAGATATTTGAGGAAGAACCTCGCTAAACCTTGGTTTCGATAATCATCACGTACTAGAAGAGAAATTTCAGCAGTTGAATGGTCGAAAAGAATGAAAAAGTGTCCTATTCCAATAATTTGTTCAGTTGATTCTGGACCAAGAAATGCTGCAATTCCATAATCTGTGTTGAAGTTGATGTTTGCTTCTTTCTGAGCTAGTGAGTGAGGCAATGCTCGTATTGCACTAAAATAACGGTAAAATCTAGCTTCCTTGGATAATGAGTAAAAAAATCTTCGAAGTTTATCCTCATCACTTGGTAGAATAGGTCGAACACGAACATTAGTTCCATTTTTCATTGTGAAAATTTCTTGATGCTCCCATGGATATAGAAGGTAAAAGAACCTTCCTTTAGAAGGATCATTATATATCTGATCTTGATAACAGTAACCTAACTCTTTTGCTTTTAAAAATAATTCTTTTCTAAACTTCGGATGAGCTAGTTCAATCATAGTAAGCACTCTTTCACGAAGTGAAGCTCCATGAAGATAAGCTATACCATATTCTGTTACTACGTACTCAATATCAGCTCTAGTAATCGCAACCCCTGCTCCTGGGGTCAAGTTTGACACAATTCGTGAATAATTGCCATCACTTGACGTAGAAGGAAGTGCAATTATAGTTTTACCACCAACAGAACGTTGTGCTCCTCGATGAAGGTCTACTGCTCCTCCAATACCACTATATAGATAATGACCTAAACTATCTGCAGCAACTTGTCCTGTTAAATCGATTTCTAAAGCTGAATTGATCGTGACCATCTTATAATTTTTTGCTACAATATCAGGATCCAAAACATAGTCTGAAGGATAAAACTGGAAATTCGGATTATCATTAATTGCATCATATAATCGTTTAGTGCCAAGACAGAAAGTAGTAACAGTTTTTCCTTTATGAATGGTTTTACAAGCGTTTGTAATGGCACCACATTCAATTAGATCAAGAATGGAATCAGTTATCAATTCAGAATGTATTCCTAAATCCTTCTTACTACAAAGATGTTTTGTTATTTCGTGTGCAACGTTACCTACTCCTATATGAAGTGTTGATCCATCTTCAACTAATCTTGTCACATTTATAGCAAGTTTTTCGATAATTGGCAAACGTTCCGGACTCATGACAGGTAGGGTCCATTCAGTTAAAGGACTAACATTTTTTACCATATAATCTATATTTGAAATATGGATAAAACTGTTCCCATGAGTAACAGGCATTTCTGGGTTTATTTCTGCTATAACCAACTTAGCATTTTCAATAGCAGCTTTGGTGAGATCAACACTTATTCCTAAGCTTACATATCCTGATTCATCTGGAAGAGAGGTTTGAACAAGTGCAACATCAATCGGAATGACCTTCTTCCGAAAAAGATCAGGGACTTTTCTTGAGGATATAGGAGTATAATCTGCTCTACCTTCTTTGACAGCTTTACGAATATTATCAGTGATGAATATACTATTATAACGAAATCTTTTCACAAATTGTTGCTTTACATAAGGAGCTGGACCATAAGAATTCACATGATATATTTCATTGTCCTCTGTTTGTGTTTCCATATTAGAAAGATGAAGAAGTAGAAGACGAGGCTCTGCACATCCAGTTCCAATAAATATACGATCACCAGGTTTAATGTGTGAAAGAGCTGCGGTTGGAGAAGTGTAGATTCCTTCATCTGATTCTATTGGTTGATACAGGGATTTCCACCTTTTATGACCAATTATTATTTTATCATTTATTTTTAATTTTTTGTGTTGGTGATCGTAATTTTCAGCTAAAGATAGAATGGTTTTGATATCTATGGATAGCTTCGATCATTATTTGATACCCTTCTGTTTTTGTCATTTGAATATGTATTCAAACTATTTAAGAACATCCAGAAGATACAAATTTGATACTTCAAAGTACTGATTTCAGCGCGTTAGATTTTTTAAGGGTATTTTCAAAGTTTGCAGGAAAATAAATAAAACTATTGCGCTGATTTCATAAGGATATAAGGTTATTAAAATGACAGTCACTAGCTTTAAACCCGAAGTTGTTGAAAAAGAACTAAAAAATCGGATCAATGGGGATGTTTCAGCGAGTGATATTTCTCGTTATTTCTATAGTACTGATGCAAGTATTTATAGAATTACCCCAACTTGTGTAGTGTATCCCAAGGACAAAAACGATGTAAAAGAAGTAATAAAATATGCCAATGAGAACAAAATCCCGATTCATGCACGAGGGGCAGGATCAGGATTAGGTGGTGCTAGTTTAGGGCCAGGAATTATACTCGCTTTTCGTCGCTATATGAATAGAGTCATTGAGATCAATGAGGAACAATCGTATACTCGTGTTCAACCTGGTGTAATATGCGGAAATCTCAATAAAGAACTTGCTAAAATCGGAAAGATAGTATATGTTGATAATTCTTCCGAAAATTATGCTTCAATTGGAGGGATGATTGGAACAAACTCATCTGGAGCACATGCAATAAAATATGGTTATATGGGAGATTTTGTACAGGAATTAACAGTTATTTTATCTAATGGAGAAGAAATTACAACACATCCGATAGAAATCGGCTCAGAAGAATATAATAATATTATTTCTTCAGACAGTTTGGAAGCTCAACTTTATAAATCTGTAATGGAAATTGTTGATAACCCAGAAACACAAGCTCTTATTTCAGATAAATGGCCCAAAATTAAAATGAATGTAAGTGGTTATAATATTAAAGAAGTTATAAATGAGAACAAAATTGACCTATCTAAACTTTTTTTGGGCTCTGAAGGGACACTTGGGATTGTCATCGAAGCAAAAATCAAATTCATACCTAAACCTAAGAATATGACACTTATAGTAATGGATTTTGATTCATTAGCAAAATCAGGAAGAGCTGTAGATCTAATAGTTAAACAAATTGGCCCCTCAGCAATTGAAGTACTTGGAAAGAGTGTTCTCGAAATTGGAGTTCAGATGAATCCCTCTCTAAAAAGTATAATCCCTGAAGGGGTTGATAATGTATTATATATAGAATTTGATGATGATGATGAAAATATTCGTAAAGAAAAGGTCAAGAAAGTAAAAGAATTAATTATTGATCAAGAAAAATTGACTCAAGAAATGCGAGCATCCTCTGATCCAACAGAGCAAGCTACTCTTTGGAAAGTAAGAAAAGAAGCTGTCCCTTTACTTCAGAAAGTTCAAGAACCTCGTCGTATTATGGCATTTGTAGAAGACCAAACAGTACCTGTTGAATATTTAGGACATTATATGACAAAGTTAAGAGAAGAAGTTTTCCCTAAATATGGGTTAAGAGCAGCTATATATGGTCACGCCGCAAAAGGTCTCATTCATACACGTCCTTTTGTTAATACGAAAGATCCAAACGATCTCGAGCTAATTAAAAAAGTAGCTGATGAAGTAAATTCCTATGTAATAAGTATTGGTGGATCGATTTCTGGTGAGCATAATGATGGATTAGATCGAGTAAATTATATTAAAGAACTATATGGAGCTGAAATTTACCAGAAATTTAAAGATTTAAAATACTCTTTTGATCCTCTTAACTTATTGAATCCTGATAATAAAATTACTGACAAAAAAGATCTTCTTATTAAGAACCTCCGTTTTGGCGGTGAATATTCTACAATTGATATGAAACCTAATTTAGTTTGGGATGCTAATTGGGGCTTTACTGATGTAATTGAATCTTGCCATGGATGTGGTCAATGTACTGTAGAATTTCTTCCCCAGCGTGATTGTCCTATTTACCGAGTAAAAAAAGATACTAATGGTGAATTTTCTTCTCCAAGAGCACGTGCAAATCTGATGCGAGGTATAATTTCAGGTCAATTAGACCGAAATATCCTTTTCACCAAAGATGCTCAACAAATCTTAGAAGACTGCGCAGGCTGTATGATGTGTCTGGTAGATTGTCCTTCTGGAGTAAACATACCAAAAATTATGTTTGATGCTAAGATCATGCACTATGAGAAATCAAAACTACCATTCATAGGAAAAATCCCACGTGGGCATTATTTCTCAGGAAATTATGAACTAGTTGCTCGGATGGGAAGTTTTTTCTCCCCCTTATCAAATATTGGGCTTTGGGGTCCAAATAAATACTTAATGGAGCTATTTGGTGGTGTTCATCATAATGCGAATTTTCCAAAATTTACCAGAAATACTTTTCAAAAATGGTTCAAGAATTATAGGAAAGAAAATCCTCCACCAGAAAATCCGACGAAGAAAGTCGCCTTATTTCACGGTTGTTTTGCTAATTATACCGAAAATAGGGATATAGCCATTGCTGAGGTTCAGGTTCTTGAGAAAAATAATATTGAAGTAGTTGTTCCAGAAAAGCAATACTGTTGTGGTATTCCCCTCCTTTCTAATGGACTTGGTCATGTAGCTAAGCAAAAAGGAGAGAAAAATGCTAAAGTTTTTGCAGAATATGTGAAAAATGGGTATGATGTTGTGACACAATGTAGCTCCTGTTTTGCTACACTCAAAGATGAATTACACGAGACCCTTGTTGGGAATGATGATTCTAAACTAGTCCATGACAATGTGCACTTCTTTTCTGATTATATTGTTAATTTAAAGAAAGAAGGTGTGTTAAATACAGATTTCGATGGAACATCAGAAAAGAAACTTCGATTTGGGTATCATGAACCTTGTCATCTTCTTAGTACAGGGCATAAAGGAGCTTCTGTTAATCTATTGAAAGATGTCCCAGGTATTGATTTGGTTCCGCTTAAGACCGAATGTTGTGGACAACTAGGATCATGGGGTTTTAAAACTAAAAACTACAAATATGGCCAACAGATAGCTGAACGATCATTATACCCAGAAGCTAAAAGAAAGGATATTGATGTTCTAGTTACAGATTGCCCAACATGTAAATTACAACTTTTAAATGTAGAAAAAGAGATCTATCATCCCACTCAAGTTCTTCGTGATGCTTATGGTTTAGGAAGACAATAAACCACGAAAATCCCTCTCTCTCTTTTTTATTTTTAAAAGATTGATTCACTTATTAGGTGTTTTTATTAGAAAAAAGAGATTAAAATCTGCTTTTTAGAGCAATTCTTTAACCATTCTGGGAATATCCCAAGGAGCATCTGCAATTTTTACTCCAACTGCAGATAAAGCATCTATTTTACCCTGTGCTGTACCGACATTACCCGAAATTATCGCCCCAGCATGTCCCATACGTTTTCCCTCTGGTGCACTTTTACCTGCAATGTATGCAACAATTGGTTTATCCACAGATACCTCTTTTATATAAGTAGCTACTTTTTCTTCATCATCTCCTCCGATTTCACCGATTAACACGATTACATTTGTACCTTTATCTTTTACATAATAATCAAATGCTTCTTCTAAAGTCGTTCCTCTAATTGGATCTCCTCCAATTCCAATATAGGCTGAGACACCAATATCAGCATTTCCTAACGATTTGGCTATCTCATAAGATAGTGTACCGCTTTTTGCGATAGTAGCCACACTCCCAAAATGACACATATCACTGGGCATAATTCCCAATTTTATTTTATCAGGAATTAACATTCCAGGAGTATTCGGCCCAATAAGATGTAATCTCCTTTTATGTGCTGTCTCAACAAGACGTAACATATCGTGTACAGGAACTCCTTCAGTTATCACACATGTCATATTAACTCCCGCATCAAGACTTTCCATAACAGCACTATAAGTGAATTTTGCAGGAACAAATATTATACTTGTATCTACTCCTCGTTCTTTAACTGCTTCGGAAACAGAGTTAAATACTGGAATCTCTAAAACATCTTGACCCCCTTTCCCTGGTGTCACTCCAGCTACGATGTTTGTACCATATTCAAGCATCAATTGTGTATGAAATTTACCTTGATTTCCCGTAATTCCTTGAACACATACTCTACTGTTTTCACTTATGTACATCTTAGCCAACAACTCCTTTAAGTTTCTCTACTGCATCCATCATATCTTGATAAGCATTAATACCCGCATTTTTCAATATAGCAACACCTTCAACCTCTCTAGTCCCAGTTAATCTAATTACCATTGGTGGAGCTTCTGGGAATTCTTTCAATGTATGCAAGATCGCTTCAGCTACTACATCACAACGAGTAATGCCTCCATATATGTTAATTAATACAGCTTTTGGATTCATTGAAAAGATTAGCTTTAATGCTTCGTATACTCGTTCTTTACTTGCACCTCCTCCTACATCCAAGAAATTCATACCTGCTAAACCATGTTGAGCCAGCACATCAAGTAATGCCATGGTTAGACCAGCACCATTTGCTAGAATCCCAATCTCACCATTTAATTCTACAAATGAAAAACCAACTCTTTGAGCTGTTTTTTCTAAATCTGTTAACTTGCGATCTTGAAGTTCTTTCACGATTTGTTGTCTAAAAGCTGCATTGTCATCAAGCATCATCTTTCCATCGACAGCAATCAATCCTTCAGGGGTGAGAACTAAAGGATTGATCTCAGCCAACTGGGCTTCTTTGTCCTTCGTTATTTGCCAAAGCTTAAGAAAAAGATCTTTAGCTGAATCTATAAGGTTTTCTTGCAGTCCTAATCGTTTAGCTACCCTTCTTGCAGTGTCTTCAGTCAACCCTTCTAGTAAAGAAATGGGTTGTTTAATGATAGCTTCTGGTCTAGTTGCTGCTACTTCTTCTATATCAATTCCTCCTTCAGCGCTTGCGATGAGTATAAAACGCCTCCCAGAAGTATCTAGTGCAATGGAGCAATAATATTCGTGTTTAATATCAGCTAATCCTTCTACTAGTATAGCTTCAACTCCATAATTTCCTACTTTTCTTCTAAAGAACTCTTCACACAAAGAAAGTGCTTCTTCTCTTGTTTGTGCTATTTTAATAAGACCTGCTTTTTTTCGACTGCCAATTGCTATTTGTGATTTTATTATAGCAGGAAAATCAAATTGATCAACTTTTTCTTTAATGTTATCACCTTTAATTATTACAAGGCGTTTAGCAAGGGGAATTCCATATTCACTGAATATTTCCTTTGCTTCATACTCAAGAAGACGTATCTTATTAACCTCCAAACTGTACAATATTGTATAATAATGATTTAATCAGTGTATATCAAAAAATAAAGGGAGTGGTTCCTTTTAGAATTGAATACCTAAAAACTCACCAATTTTGCTCAAATTTGCTTTAGCTTCATCAGTTACGATCTGAAAAAGACTATCTCCGTTTGTATCTATTCCAACTATTAAAGGACCAAAATTCTCTACTTCGAGCACCCAAAGACATTCTGGAGTACCTAGGTCGAGCCAGTGAACTTCTTTGACTCGCTTTATTCCTCTTGCTGCTACAACTGCAGCACCACCAACAAAAGCAGTATATATTGCCTTATACTCTTTCATTGCCTTTGCTGTTCTTTGTCCCATGCCTCCTTTTCCTATGACTACATTTACGTTAAAAGTTTTAATAAATTCGTCTTCAAAAAGATCCATACGTGTAGAAGTGGTAGGCCCAGCCGCGACAATTTCCCATTGTCCATTTACTTTCTGAACTACAGGCCCACAATGATAAACAGCAAGACCTTCAAAATTGATAGGCATTTTTTCGCCTTTTCTAGCTAATTCTAATGCACGTTCATGAGCTTCATCCCGTGCTGTAAATACTACTCCTGAAATATAAATAACGTCTCCAATCTTTAGCTTTTGCACATCTTCTTTCGAAATTGGGGTATTAAAATGGTATTCTGCCATGATTAAGCCTCCTTATGTGTCAAAAATTCTACTCTATTATCTGGATAGATACGTGCAGTTGCTCGTCTAGCTGCCCAACATTGAATTGCTACAGCAGCTGGAAGTGATGCTGGATGTCTATGTGCATATTCGACTTTTACATCCAATGCTGTTGATACATCTCCGCCTAATCCCATAGAACCAAATCCAGTCATGTTAATAGCTTTTAATAAATCTTCTTCAAGCTTGGCAACCTCTGGATCGGAATGTCTTTGACCAATTGGTCTCATTAGTTGTTTTTTTCCTAACTTTAAAGCGATATCAGCTCCACCACCAATACCTACACCTACAACAACGGGAGGACATGGTTGACCGCCAGCTTTAAGAATTGTTTCAATTACGAACTTCTTAACGCCTTTAATTCCCTCTCCCGGTTTAAGCATTGCTAAAGCACACATGTTTTCAGATCCCCCGCCTTTTGGGAAGGCTGTTATTTCTAAATAATTAACACCAGGAATGAAATCATAATTCACATACGGAATATATTTCCCAGTGTTATCTCCAGAATTTCCTCCAACAATTGGATTGACCGCATTTGGCCTTAAAGGAACTTCTTTTGTAGCACGAGCTGATGCTTTCCGAAGTGCTTCCTCAATTCCGACCACTTTAGGAAAATTTTCTCCAATATTGACATAGTAAATGTGAATTCCAGTATCTTGACACATGGGGGTACTAGTATTTTCTGCAATACCAAAATTTTCTACAATTGTTTTTAAAGCAGCTTTACTCGGAGGACGAGTCTCTTGTTCATACATCTTCTTTAATGCTTCAGACACATCATTTGGTAGCTGTGTGGCGGCAAATTTGAGTAATTTGACTGCTGTATCTTCAATAATTTTATTATCAAATGGTTCTGACATTTTTCTACTTCCTATTTCTTGATCACCAAAATTTCAATACTTGTTTTGCAGATTGGCGTTTCAGGGTTTGAATGGCTTCAGTTGGATTCAATTCCTTTGGACATGCTTCAACACAATTGAATGCAGTATGACATCTGAAAACACCATCTTCTGCTGTAACTCTTTTAATACGTGCTTTATGGTCTTCATCTCGTGTATCATTTGCAAAACGGAAAGCTTTTAGTAAAGCTCCTGGCCCTAAATAGTTTTTATCAGTCCAAACAGATACACAGGAGGAATGACATGCACCACATAAAATACATTTCGTGGCTTCTTCAATGATTAGAAAATCAGTTGGATTCTGTAGTATTTCAGTTTCAGGATCTTTTGAATGATCTCTTTTTAAGTAGGGTTCAATGGCTAGAAGTTTCTCATAGAATTGTGACATATCTACAACAAGATCTTTGATTACGGGGAAGAATGGTAAAGGTTCAAGTTTAATTTCTTTCTTATTTAACTTAAGTACTAATGTTTCACATGCCAACATATATTTATTATTTACTAGCATGGCACACGATCCACAAATTCCACCACGACAGTTATATCGCATTGCAATAGAGCCATCGTGTTTGGCAATGATTTCTTGAACGGCTATTAGTACTGTTGTACCTTCATGACAATCTAATTCAAACGTATCCCAATATGGTTCAATATCAACGACTGGATTAAAACGCTTAATTTTGAATGTTATTCTTTTTGTTTCTTTTTTGATTTCGCTCATAATATCACCTCAGTATTTCCGTTCCTTTGGTTCCCACTTTGTTATTTGGACATCAGTATAGCTTAATTTTGCTTCACCATTGATGTAACTAACTAAAGTATGCTTCAAAAAGGTGTCATCGTCTCTTTTAGGATGATCTAATCTCCAATGACTTCCACGACATTCTTTTCTTTCTAATGCTCCCATACAAATTGCCTCAGACTCATCAAGCATTCCTTTCAACGCTAAAACCCATTCTAATTCTCGATTATATTGTCTTACCTTAGATTTAAGATATACTCCTTCGTTGAACTTCCTTTTTAATTCTCTAATTTTTTCGAGAGCTTCCCTAAGGGATTTTTCTTCTCGATAAACAAAGACCTTCAATTTCATTTCTGTTCTCATTTCTTCCATGATTTGAAATGGATCATTCTTCCCTTGACCAGAATACCAATAATCGATTTCTTCTTGTTGCTTTATATATTCATCAAAAATGACATACTTGGCATCAGGGGAAGATTTGGTTTCTTTAGCATATTTTGCAGCCTCAATTCCTGCAACTTTACCAAAAACGGCACATTCCAAAAGTGAGTTTCCACCAAGGCGATTTGCACCGTGCACAGACACACTGGTACACTCTCCACAGGCATAAAATCCCTTGACTTCCGGACTTGCACAATTTGCATCCACATGGATACCTCCCATAAGATAATGGAAGCCAGGTTGAACAGGAATAGGATCCTTTATCATATCTTGTCCTGTAAATCTTAATGCAAGTTCACGAATTTGAGGAACTCGTTCTAATATTTGGGATTCTGGAAGATGCGTTAAATCAAGATGGACATATCCATTATCCTTCGGACCAAATCCTCTTCCTTCTAAAACTTCTTGATAAATTGATCGAGAGACAATATCCCGTGGAGCAAGTTCCATCTGTCCAGGAGCATATTTTTCCATAAAGCGCTCACCTTTATTATTTCTAAGATATCCTCCCTCACCTCTAGCTGCTTCGGAAATCAACACATTATTTCCATAAAGTGTGGTTGGATGAAATTGGATAAATTCCATGTCTTTCATTGAAATTCCTGCCCAGTAAGCCACAGCTATTCCAAAACCTGTACAATTTAGTGCATTAGAAGTTGCTCCATATATCTGTCCTGCTCCCCCAACAGCAAAAATCACTGCATCACAATGCCACATTTCAAGCTCACCAGTTAGAAAATTCAAGATAATTATTCCATGAACTTTCTTATCCTTTACAGCAACTCGTACAACCAAACGATCTTCATATACTGGAACACCTAACATTGCTGATCTTTCCCAAGCTACATGTAGTACACTATGTCCTGTACGATCAGCAGCAAAGCATGTTCTGGGATATCCTGCTCCACCAAATGGTCTTTGACCAATTTTCCCATCTTCAAATCTTGAAAAAGGACATCCCCAATGTTCTAATTCGTAAATAGTTTCTTTGGCTAATCCAATCATTTTTTCTACTGCTGGTTGATCAGCTAGATAATCTGAACCTTTCACAGTATCAAATGCATGTCTTTCAACAGAATCATCTTTGGAATCAGGATGATTCCCTAAAGGAGCATTAATGCCTCCTTGTGCTGCAACAGAGTGGCTTCTGACAGGCATACAAATAGAAATAACTGCCACATCGGCCCCATTTTCTTTTGCCGCGATTGCTGCTCGCATTCCCGCGAGACCAGATCCAACTACAATTACTGAATGTTTACGAATCATTTTATTTATCACTCTCCAGCTAACACTATTTCGGGCATATTAAGTATCAATAAAACAGCTAAGATCCATGAAATTACCCCAAGGGTAAATAATATCCAAAAAACTGTTTTTTGTTTTCGAACACCAATCCCAAGGTCAAAAAGAACTACCCTTATTCCATTGTAACCATGATAAACAAGCCCTGCAAGTAAGCCTGCATCAATAAAGAAGGCAAAGGATAAGGCATGTTCAATCATTGGTGGGAATCCTTGTCCCTTTACAAAGGAGGAACTCATTGCTGCTGTGATTGTATTATAAAGGATCCCTGGCTCTGGAAATCCTAAAAATTCGTCTAATAACATAGTAGAAATGATTCCAAGATGAATTACAACATATAAAACTAAACATAACCCTGTTATTCGCTGAAATAACCAAGCATACATACCTATCCCTCTAGAAAAAGGTTTAAACCAGTTTAAGAAATTGCTCGCTTTACTGCCTGTTTTCACTTGGGATTGATTAACTATAATTTTACTCTCAGACATCATTTATCACCCAAAAGAAATAACTGTTGAATTTAGAATAAATGCATAAATTATCACTAATACCCCGATAAGGAGTAGAAGAATCGCTAGAATCTTTCTGAAGGTATGACCTGTTGCTACATCAAGCATTACCATTCGAAATCCATTTAAAGCATGAATCATAAGGAAAATGACAAATAATATCGAAATCCAGAAGTATAAGGGATTCTGCATTTTCCATTGAACGGCTTCAAAAGAGGCAATTCCTTTTTGTAACTCAGGAACAGCATCTGTATTCATTAATGCAGTTAAATAGTGATTTACAATCATATGAAAAAAGACAAGCAGGAAAACAAAAAATCCTGAAATTCGTTGTAAAACCCACCATAATGCACTTGAACTTTGATGTTTTGGTAAAAATTGTCTAATCTTACTTTCTTGAGACGAACTTAATTTCATGAGTTATCTCACTTCACTAATTTGTGTTACTAGAGACCGTTTGTAATAAAAATAAAACTCTTTACAGCCATTATGTGACTTGTAAGCTAAACCTATACTATATTTTATATATATAGTGGCACTTAAACAATCGATTGTAGCTACTTTGTAAACATAGTTTAAAATCTGTCAATAGATCCTTGCAAAAAGATATGAAAAGCCAAGAAATTAATAAGAATAACAACCGAAAAAAGATAAAGTAATGATTAGAATAATTGTTAAAAAAAATAATATCTTTATAGCTTTTACTGCATATACTGCAATATTCTAGCTACAGAGAATAAAAATTTCATTAAGAAGGTGAAGAAAAGAGAGTGGGCAAAGAAAAATCATACTAGGGAGAAAAGAAAAGTGGATGTAAAAATATGGTAGAAGCTACCGATTTTTTACATCAATGTAATTACCAGCATCAGGAAGCACATAAACTAGTGGGTCTCGGTTTTTTTCAATTCGGTAGTTATTGATCCAAGTTCTTACGCTTTCCTGAATTGTTCCTGAGTGAGGAACATATTTAATGCGAAAAGTATTTTCTAATAGATCTTTATCCATTTCAGTAATCATGTGACAAGTGCAGCGTTTTAAAATTCGGAGAAGATCAATAACTTTCTGATTACCAATTTTGAAATTATCAATACTACATTTAGTATTGATTGTATGCTTCAATCCTTCATCTAGACTCATATCTTTAATTTCTTCCATTGTATCTTGATAATTCTGTGAACCAACGCCCAATGGGCAATGAGCAAATAATAAGACATCTCCACCTTCCTTTACAGCATTCCAACCCGCATGAAAACCTTTCCCTCCTTGATATAAATTGATAGATAGAGCTCCTGTTGATACAATTACTAAATCGGCTGGTTTATCTACTTTCACGATTCGGAGAGGTTTCAATTCTTCAAGAACGAGTTCATGTAGAGAGTTAATATCACCAGCATTGAGAATTACAATATTGTCTTCATTATCCATTACTGCATCGATACAAAATACAGGGACCATTTTTTTAGTCATTTTAGCCATTTCAATCATATCTTGAATGACTGGATTGCCTTTTGTATTTCCAAGACGACATTCGGGTTTAAAACCATGAATAGGATCAAACATCTGAGGATGATTTCTAGCAATAGTTTCTTTTCCAGCGCATCCTGGAAAAAAGGACTTTACTGTGCCTGCCACTCCAGCAAAATAGTGATACTCACTATCAGTTAGTGCAATGATTAGTCCTGATTCTAATGCGTCAATATTCACCCAGATAGGAGTGCCATATGATGAAGTTCCGAGATTCTTGCAATTTTCTGCCTGTTTGTGGATTAAGACATTATTTTTCCATTCCCGATAGATTTCTGGCCCAAGGATTTTAATTTCTAAAAGCTCTACTGAAGGAGGACTATGCGATCCACTTGCTACCATTATCCTCACATCGTCTTTTTTTACTCCGTAATCAAAAAGTTTCTCTAATAACATAGGAAGAAGGATTTTAGTATGTTTATTCGGTCTTGTGGCATCATCCACTAGGATCATAATACGTGATCTAGAACGATTTTGGACCAAATCCTTTAACGGTTTACTATCGATTGGTTTTTTTAATATCGTATTAAAACGAGCTTGAACATCAGTAAAAGAAGGAGTTATTCCTTCTGCTTCAAGTACCCGAACATTCATATCTGCTGGGATAAAATCTGTGATCACTTCATCCCCATATAATAATTTAATATCTTTGTATGACATATCGGTCACCAAACTTTACTCATTAAATCATAAGCTCTTTTTTAATAATGTTTTTCTACATATACTCAATTAACTTTGTCGTAAAAATATGGTATGGTTCACGAAAACGACTGATATTGTTATAGTTGTTGGTATAAAATTTTAAATTTGGCTATTGAAACATGTATTCTGATCCATTACAAGGTGGTTAAAGTTTAATGAGTAAGCAAAATAGAGTAGAATTTTATAGAGAACAAATTGAACTAGAAAATCATATTCATAAGAAGGCTGAATCAACTATAAAAGATATCGGAAATATTCTTATCAATGAATTAATTATGGGGATTGCCCTTGACTCGAAAAAACATGCAACGTTATTGAATGCATTGGTTAGCCTACATACAAAAACAACTCCCTCTATAGCTGAGAAATATGGTTCTGATATCAAAGATAGTATATCAGAGCATATTGAGCTAGAACGAAAAGCTATTGATACATATAATAAACTTCTTGAAACAATTGATGATGAATCAGAGAAGATAATTATTAGAGCAATACTTAATGATGAAATCAATCATCATAGTCTACTAAAAACAATTCAGAAAATGATTATAGAGAATCTAACTCTTTCTGAGAAGGATTTTTGGGATTTAGTAAACGAAGATCAATATAGCTATATCCCTTATTCTGATTAATATTGCGTTACAATTGATAAAAAATTATCTCTATTTGTCATAATGATGCATTACTAGATTCTAGTAATTTTTTTACCTTTTCTCTCAAATTTAGATCCTTTATTAACGCCAAATAGCTATTTAATAATGATCTTTTGTCAGATCTTTTGAGGGAAAGTATTTAAGCTCAGGGTGCAAAAGAAAATAAATTTACTCTTAACATGCATTTTTCACAATAATATTTCTTCTAATTGAATAAGAGAGGAAATAACATGGCACAAAAATCAATATATGAATATTCAGCAAAAAAATTGTTAATGTCGGAGTTACCAAGGTATTTCCCGAACTATAATTATCATGGAAAACTTGCGGTAATAACACCTGAAACAGATTGGAATAAATTAGTTTCAGAAAATCCGTGGCTTAAAACTGAAAAATTAGCTGCAAAACCTGATCAATTATTCGGAAAGCGCGGAAAAGCTAAATTATTACTGTTAAATGCCAATTTTGATGAATTGAAATCATTTTGTTCTGATAGATTAAATAAAGAAGTTGAAATTGGTGGTATTAAAGGAACCCTTAATAGATTCCTTGTTGAACCGTTCATTCCTCATGAGAAGGAATTTTATCTTTCAATTACTTCTGATAATGAGAATGATATAATCCATTTCTCTTTTGAAGGAGGTATCTTTGTTGAAGAAAATTGGGATAAAGTTATTCATATTCCTGTCGCTATTGGAACAGATATAGCTTCTTTTGATTTAGCAGGCAAACTACCTGATCTTGGAAATCTTAGTGATGTGCTTGTTCCATTTGTTAAAGGAGTTTTACAAGTTTATGTGAATCAAGATTTCGCATTCTTGGAAATCAATCCATTTGCAGTAACACAAGATAAGAAAATTGTACCACTTGATCTTAAAGCACGATTAGATGATACTGCAGCCTTCCTGCATACTGAAACTTGGGGAAATCCTGTTAATCCAATAGAATTCCCAAGAGCTTTCGGTCAAGTCTTATCCAAAGAAGAAGAATTTATTATTCATTTGGATGGACAGACTGGTGCATCTTTGAAACTTACAATCCTTAATAGGGATGCTCCCATTTGGACAATGGTAGCCGGAGGAGGATCTAGTGTTATTTATACAGATACAATTGCAGATATGGGATTTGCGCATAAATTAGCAAATTATGGCGAATATTCTGGAAATCCAAATCGTGAACATACTGAACTATATGCCCAAACATTGATTGATTTAATTACTGAAAAACCAGATCCACAAGGAAAACCAAAAATCCTCATTATTGGAGGTGGAATAGCAAATTTTACGGATGTTAAAGCCACCTTCACAGGAATAGTCAGTGCATTAAGAAAATCAGCGGAGAAATTAAAGAAAGCAAATGTTAAAATCTTTGTTAGACGAGGTGGACCAAATGAAGTAGAGGGTCTTAAGCTAATGAAGGATTTAGGACAAGAGATAGGAGTCCCAATAGAGGTGTATGACAGATATACTCATATGACACGTGTGGTTCCATTAGCCTTAAAGGAGATTGAGTAGAGGTAGATAGAAAATGACTGAACAATTCGAATTATTTAATCGAAAAACTCAAGCAATTGTATACGGTTTTCAAGCAAATGCAATCCAGCGTATGTTAGATTTTGATTTTGTGTGTAAAAGAGACACCCCCTCAGTAGCAGCCATCATTCGTCCAAGTCAAGCAGGAGCAATTGGATATCATAAAGTATTTTGGGGAGGAAAGGAAATTGTTATCCCAATTTATAGAAGACTCTCTTTGGCAATTAAAAAACATCCTAATGCCGATGTAATGATAAATTTCTCCTCATTTCGATCTGCTTATCCAACAACAAAAGAAGCATTAGAATCAGATACTATTCGAACTGTTGCGGTGATTGCAGAGGGTATACCAGAGCGTCAAAGTCGAGAAATCTTGAAATTAGCAAAAGAAAGAGGAAAAACAATAATCGGCCCAGCCACTGTTGGGGGTATGAGATCAGGAGCATTTAAAATAGGAAATACTGCAGGAACCATAGAGAACATTGTTTTATCAAAGCTCTATCGACCAGGGAGTGTTGGACTCGTCTCCAAAAGCGGTGGGATGAGTAATGAATTAAATTTTATGATCGCAGAAAATTCTGATGGAGTTTATGAAGCAATTGCTATTGGTGGTGATCGTTATGCAGGATCTTCCCTCTTAGATCATCTACTCCGCTTTGAAGCTAATCCCAAGATAAAAATGCATGTTTGTTTAGGAGAAGTAGGGGGAACAGGGGAAGTAGATGTGGCAAATGCCTTAAAAGATGGTAGAATCAAAAAACCCCTTGTTATGTGGTGCATAGGAACTGCAGCTAAACTACTCCCTGCAGGACTTCAGTTCGGACATGCAGGAGCGATGGCAAGTAGTCATTTAGAAACAGCTGAAGCTAAGAATAAATTATTATCAGAAGTGGGAGCTATTGTTCCAACTTCCTATGATGATTTAGGTGAAAAAATTCATGAAGTTTTTGAAAAATTAAAAGCTGAAGGAAAGATTGAACCTGTTGAAGATTTTGAACCACCTAAATTACCAATGGATTATACAGAAGCTAATCGATTAGGTTTGGTTAGGAGACCAACTGATGTAGTTTGTACTATCAGTGATGAACGAGGGGATGTACCAATGTTCTCAGGAGTTGGTCTAGACTCAATAGTAGAACAGAATAAGTCTATAGGATATACAATAGGTCTTTTGTGGTTTAAAAGAGAATTACCTCAATTTGCGCAAAATTATATTGAAATAGTCATAAAATTGACCTCAGATCATGGGCCTGCGGTCTCAGGAGCTCATAATGCGATAGTTACTGCACGAGCTGGTCGTGATTTGATGTCCTCTCTATCTAGTGGCATTTTAACAATAGGTCCAAGATTTGGTGGTGCAATTTCTGATGCTGCTAAATATATGAAAATGGCACTTGAAAGGAAAATGAATCCTCAAGAATTTGTAGATCATATGAAAAACGTCGAAGGGATCAACATTCCTGGAATTGGTCATCGAATTAAGTCTCTTCAAAATCCTGATGTTCGAGTGAAACTATTGAAAGAATTTGTGTTAAAAAACTTTGAAAAACATCCCTATCTAGACTTTGCATTAGAAGTGGAAAAAATAACCACAGCTAAACGTAATAATTTAATCCTGAATGTCGATGGTTGTATTGGAATATGTTTCATGGATCTTTTAGAAAATCTTGACTTCACAGAAGAAGAGAAAAATGATGTTGTTGAAAGTGAGGTACTAAATGGATTGTTTGTACTAGGTAGATCCATTGGTATGATGGGTCATATATTCGATCAAAAGCGACAAAGAGCTGGATTATATAGACAACCGTGGGATGAAATTCTATTTGCGGATTAAGAGAACTAAATTTTTTTATTAAAATTCAAATGAATTTAGTAGGTGCAAGAAAATGTCTGAAGAAGTTATTAGAAAAGCAACTGAGCATTTTGAAAAACTCGTGAGAGAGCAATTAAAACGCGTTGAACAAATGAAACAAGAACCTGATTGGCTAGATTTTAGTAAATTAAAGCCAATAATAATTGGAGCATGTGGTGGTGATGGAATTGGTCCTCATATTACACAACATGCTGTAAAAGTGTTAAAATTTCTCTTAAAAGAGGAAATCGATTCAGGAAAGGTTGAAATTCGAGATATTGAAGGTTTAACCATAGAAAATAGAGTTAAAGTAATGAAAGCTATCCCTGATGATGTACTTAACGAACTTAAGAAATGTCATGTGATCCTTAAAGGTCCCACTACCACTCCTTGGAAAGGATCTCCTTGGCCAAATATTGAGTCAGCTAATGTGGCAATGCGGAGAGAATTAGATCTTTTTGCAAATGTTCGACCTGTTAGAGTTCCTGAAAAAGGAATTGATTGGATGTTCTACCGAGAAAATACTGAAGGAGCCTATGTTCTAGGTTCAAAAGGTATAAATATTACAGATGATATGGCCATTGATTTTGCAGTGACGACCTCTCAAGGTTCAGATCGAATTATTCGTGCAGCATTCGACTATGCTAAGAAAAATAATATTAATAAAGTCACTGTCGTAACTAAGGCTAACGTAGTAAAGGCTACCGACGGAAAGTTTCTTTCAATTGCAGAAAAGATAGCAAAGGAATATCCTGATGTTAAATGGGACGATTGGTATATTGATATCATGACTGCCAAATTAATTGATCCTGCTCGCCAAAGTTCGTTCCGTGTTATCACAGCACCAAACTTATATGGAGATATTATTACAGATGAAGCTGCTCAAATACAAGGTGGATTAGGTACCGCTGGTGCAGCTAATATTGGTAAAAGATATTCTATGTTTGAAGCTGTGCATGGTAGCGGTCTTAAAATGGTAGATGAGGGTCGAGAAGGCTTTGCTGATCCTACAAGTATTATTAAAGCAGCTTCGATGCTTTTAAACCATATTGGCTTTACAGAAAAGTCTACTCGATTAGATAAAGCTTTAGAAATTTGTTCTCAATATGAGAAGAAAATAACTGTAACTGGACGAGACACAGGTGCTACAGGGGAAGAAATGGCCAAATACATCATTGAAACTCTCCAAGATTCTAATCTCGATCAAAAATGGCAAAGCTATCAATAAGCTTGCCTTTATCCTTTTTTTATCAGTCAAGGATATTTTCTTATGGTAGAAAGAAATCAATTTGATTTTTATTTGGTTAGAACTAGATGTCAGAGCATTTACAAAGAATTTTCAATAATATATATTTAGTTAAAGGAAAAAATGGTGGAAAATTTCCTTTTTCTAATTCCATTCTAATCTTCAACAGTCGTAATGAAGCAATACTTATAGATACAGGTTGTGGTATCGAAAAGCTTCATCAATTGAAAGATAAATTTCATATTTGTCGTATCATTAATTCTCATACTCATCCTGACCATTCAGCAGGAAATTGGATATTTAAAGAGGATGTTGAATCAATTGTGGTTCCTGAAGAAGGATTTAATACAAGCGGTAACATTTTTGCATTGTCTGAACGATTCACTGAATCTGGTGAGCTTGCCAAGAATTGGAGGGATTATGTTCCAGTCATATTAGGTATGAAAGATTGCAAACCTTCTCAAATCTTCAATAAAAATTCTGAAATTGGTTTCGGAGACATTATGCTCATCCCCATTTATACTCCAGGACATACTATTGACCACTATTGTTTCTACGAACCGAATGAAAGAATTTTATTTTCATTTGATATTGATTTGACATCATTTGGACCTTGGTATGGCCATCATGAATCAAACATAAAGGAGTTTAAAACCTCAATTGAAAGAATAAGTGAATTAGATATTAAAATCCTTGTCTCCTCCCATCGAAGCATAGTAACTGATAATATTTATGGGCAATTAGAAAGCTTTTATCAAAAATTCGATCAAAGAACGGAAAAAATCCAAAAATTACTAAATCAAGGTATTCGTTCTATTAGACAGCTAATTGAAAAAAAACCCATATATGGAAATTTCCCCTATGCTGAACCTTTATTGCGATTTTGGGAAGGAGAAATGATCAAAAAGCATATTAAAGAACTTCAACACGAAGGAAAATTTTCAGATATCCTTCTCTGAATTGTCTATTCTCTATCAGGTGAAAAATTCTAACAATGTAATAAAATAACTTAAAATATGTTTATTTGTGTATGAATTATTCATCTTATACTTTCCTTAAAATCAGTACGGATAGGGGTATTCAATTGCGGTAAGAATAGATGTTCCTTTTTCAATAAGAATTTTTTCTTCGATAAACAAATTCACCAGAAAAAGGACATCCCCATAGGAAACTTTAGGATAATAAAGATTAAGTAAAAGAAAAATGTCTTCAAGTGGAGTTTTACCATCTGCTAGATTTAATAATTCCAATAATACCCCTCCCCAATAATCTTTCCCAATTGCATCCAATTTAATTTTCTTGTACTCGCGACGGTCTGGTCTCATCAATCGTTTAATAGGGAATGGTCCTGTATAATTACGTGTAATCAGAGCTTGGCCAATTTTTTCAGGTTTTTGATCTCCAGAATCTGATTGAAGTTTCCTTCTAAAATGATTAAATTGACTTTTTATTAAATCTGAGAAATGATTCATATCTTCAATTAGAATCCCATTTTCATCTAGGGAAGTTAAGCTAATAATTCGTTTTAATCCTATATTTTCTAGGAGATCCCATAACTTTCTTTTTTGAATTATTGATAGTTCTTCTGATTGTGTTATGTTTGGTTCTGCTTTAAGAGATTCATCTATTACATCTAGGAATACCCTATTTATCGTTTCTTTTAGAAATCGTTCACTTGAAGTAGCTATCCCATAAGCTATAGCCCCAACAACTGTGCCAACACTTCTACATTCTAATGGATCTACTTTATCAATATTATCAGCACTTGTATGGTGAAAAGGATCTTCATGACCAAACATCGTACTAGGTATGGAAAAATAGAGATCGTTGGTAATGAGATGATCACTTCCACCTTCAAAAGGAGCAAATGTATAATTCAAACGATATGATCTCCCATTTTTACTATCTATTTGGTTCGCAGCCTTTTCTAGAGCCTGTCTAAGATTTGCACGGAGATAAGAAGGAGTAGAGATACTTGGAAAACATATGGTTAAAGGGGTACCAATCTTTTCTGGAGATTGCCCTACCATATCAAGGTTTAAAACTGCAAGAATTTTTCGTCTGCTTATTTTTCGCTGCTCATCATAAGTTTTTAGCCATTCTATAGTTCCTGAAAACTCAGGAACCCATAAAAATCGAATTGTTCGTTTGGGAGGAGATAATAATCCTGATCTTATCATTCTAATTAAACTCAAAATTAATTCTAATGTAGTAGCGCTACCTGAGGCATTGTCATTTGCACTTAACGCTGGATGACAAAGATGACTTATTACAACTATCTCCTCTGATGGGATTTTTGATCCGATTATTTCTGTTTCAAGTACATGCAATTTACCAGTTTCAATTGAAAAATTCGCGTCTATTTTAAATCTGACTTTAACTTCTTTATTTTGCTCTAGATACTGGTTTATTTCAAGAAACTGTTTATGAGAAATTGAGAAACCCGCAGTAACATTAGATAAGTCTTCTGCAGTTGGCCAGAATCCATCATATTGTATTGTAGAATCTCCTATCTTTGCAGCGCGCTCTAAGGTAGGATGTAAAATTAATCCCATTACAGCATGTTTTGCCGCTAATGAAAAAATATTTCTAGGACTAGTAGTTATTAAAGCAACCTTTTCCCGAGCATTCTTATAATCTATGCTACTATCACCCTTTCCAACATTAACAAGAGATGCTTCAAAATCAGCAGCTTTTGAATGTGTCAAAACACTCATTGGACAGTCATTAAATCGACAAAGACGTTTCTCAACAGGTTTTGTTAACCACAGTTCTCCTGATTTAATATTCCAAGAAATTGGGGAGATCCATCCCCAATTTTCCGACTTTCCATCGGCAGGATATTCGTACAAGGTTGAATTTATTTCATTTTTCTCTAAAATTAATTGAATGTATTTTACTGCGTCAAAATATCCTTGTGAACCTTGAATTCGATGATATTGAGATATCCGTGAGACCATGTTCATGACAGAGTGAAGAGAGAATTCTTGTGCCAAAATCTCAACTAATTGATCAATTATCATGACTAAAATCCTTTTCCATATTAATAATTCATTGTAGGAGAGAAAATTGATTTGAAAATATCTATTTGAAAAAATATTAAAAACTTAGAGGATGAAAAGAATCTGTAAATCTGGATATTTTTATTAATATTCGTTTTGTACGGATTATAGAAAAAGAAAAAAAGAGGAAAAAGGAAAATCCTTATTCAGTTAAGATGAAGCCACAGTGTAACTTAGGGTACCCCCAGCAAGAATTGTCTCTCGTTCACGTCCAGAAAGGTCATAAGACGTCTCTATATCTATATTCTGCGTGACATCATGGATTTTAATTGGGGTATTTTCCTTTAGAGCTTTTCGGACTCCTTTAATTTCTAGGATATCGCCATCTTTAATTTTAGTATAATCTTGGCTATTTAAAAATTTGAGAGGTAAAAGTCCAAAGTTCACAAGATTATCTCTATGTATACGAGCAAATGATTTAGTTAATACAACCTTGATTCCAAGAAACATTGGAGCTAAAGCAGCATGTTCTCGACTTGACCCTTGACCATAATTTTCACCGCCAATAATGATACCACCACCTTCTTCTTTACTTTCAAGTGCTCTTTTAGGGAAAGAAGGATCAACCTGTTCAAAAACATGTTTACTGATTTCGGGAAGATTTGATCGAAGCGGAAGTATACTAGCCCCTGCAGGCATGATATGATCAGTTGTAATATCATCTTCGGTTTTAAGAATTACTTTAATTCTCAGATCATCAGCTAAAGGATGAAAACTTGGCAATGGGGCGATATTTGGACCTCTAATGATTTCCACTTCTTCAGGTTTATCGGAAGGTTTTAGAATCATTGAATCATCGATTTCAATACTTTTAGGTAATTCTATTTTCGGATAAGGGCCTAATTTTTTCGGATCAGTAAATTCTCCAAAGACTGCCGCCGCAACAGCCACTTCTGGACTAACTAGATACGCTTGAGCATTTTTGGTACCAGATCTTCCTAAGAAATTTCTATTAAAAGTTCTCACTGTTACACCTTCATTTTTCGGAGCAAATCCCATACCAATACATGGTCCACACGCAGTCTCAAGAATTCTAGCTCCAGCAGCTATTGCATCAGCTAAATTCCCCCTTTTGGCCATTTCTAATAAGACTTGTCGTGATCCTGGCGATATACCAAGTTCAGTATTTGGGTGAATCTTTCGTCCTTTAAGAAGAGTAGAAACAATTAACATATCTTTCAATGAACTATTTGTACAAGAACCAATAGCAACTTGGTCAACTTTCATACCATATAATTCTGATAATGGAACTACATTACCTGGAGAATGAGGTTTAGCAACTAATGGTTGGAGGTCTGAAAGATTAATCTCAATAATTTCATCAAAGTCTTCATCTATCCCTTCAGGGATTTCTATCCATTGATCTTCTCTATTTTGCCATCTCAAAAAATCACGGGTAACTTCATCTGATGGGAATATTGAAGTTGTAGCACCTGTTTCTGCCCCCATATTGGTAATTGTGGCTCTTTCTGGAACAGATAAATTTTTTAAACCAGGGCCAAAATACTCTAAGATTTTTCCAACACCTCCTTTAACTGATATTCTTCGAAGTACCTCCAATATCACGTCTTTTGCTGCAACATACTCAGGTAAAGATCCTGTTAATTTTATTCCTATAATTTTCGGTGTTTTTAGGTAGAATAGTCCACCGCCCATAGCTACTGCAACATCAAGTCCTCCAGCACCTATTGCAATAGATCCCATACCCCCAGCAGTAGGAGTATGAGAATCTGAGCCAATTACAGTTTTACCAGGATGTGCAAAACGTTCAAGGAATACTTGGTGGCAAATGCCATTCCCAGGACGAGAAAATTGTATTCCGTATTTAGCTGCCACAGATTGCAAGTAACGATGATCATCTGGATTTTTAAAATCTGTTTGTAATGTATTATGATCTACTATTGAAACAGATAGTTCAGTTTTTACTTTATCAAGTCCCATTGCTTCAAATTGAAGGTAGGCCATAGTTCCTGTTGCATCCTGAGTTAGAGTATGGTCAATACGAATCCCAATTTCTTCTCCAACCTCAAACTTACCTTCAATAAGATGGTCTTGTAGTATTTTTTTAGCTATTGAAACCATTTTATGAATCTCCACATTTAATTTGCTTTCTTACTATTTTATTAAATAATTTTAATTTAATAAGTATAAATTGAAAAGTCCTTGTTTTTTTATAATTTTTTCTTGTCAATCCGAATGAATGAATTGAAGTATCAATATTCATGTGATATAATTGATGATCTTTTATCCCTAAAAAAATACCTATCTAAAAACTAGGAAAAAGAAACCTCTCAAAATTCAAATTCAGAGTTACCCAAATAAATAATTCTTAAACCTAGTAAGATCAATAATATAAAAGGGTCATTCTTTAATTTTATGAATTTAAATAAAGATTCCTAAACTATTTTGGAAAGATTATTAGTATATGGGCATTTAGCGATTATGAAGTGCTACTAACATTATTATTTTATGTATATTTTTAGAATCTATGAAATCTTCTTCAAAATTTCTTAATAATTAATCATCTTAGTTCTTATTGATTCGATATATACAATAATGGTCTCCCTCAGATAAACAATTAATCTTTTCAACATCAGATCCAACTAATTCTCTCAAATTTGATTCATCTACAAGACATGCTAAAGGTTGGTTTTGAACAACATCATAGAGAAGACAATTATAGTTCTTTAATAGAAAGTATTTCTCTTCCTCAATTAACATAGGAAATTTGGATCTATTTTGAAAAACCTTGGTGATCAAGGTCAATTTCTCTTTTAATGACAAGTCACGCATATTTATATTCAATTCTGTTTCAATTTCCTTTTTTATTTCATTCGCTCTTTCTTTTCCAATGTCTTCCAAAATAGTTTGAGCAATTTTAATTCCATGCAAGCTAATTATTTTATCTAACAAAAGTAATGAAAATTCTGAATAAGATTTTGGAAAGAGAGCTAGAGCATTTTCATGTAGAGAGTAAAAACTTGTAGGTCTCCCTAATCCACTTTTTTTCTCATTTTTAACTATCAGATTGTTCTTTTCTAATTCTATTAGATACATTCTTATAGCATTTTTACTCAAATCCAGCTCTTTTGACATTTTTTTTATTGAACATCCAATATCACTATCTTCTATTGGGCAGTTAACCAGTAAATACTCTAGAATCTTCAATCGTGTGGGAGAAAAGTAGTCAATAGCTTTTTGAGTCAACTTCAGATCACCCTATTCTTTTTAAAATGAAAGAATAAATTCACAGGTTTTTCCACCTCTTAAAATTGTTGAAATGGTGGTTACTGCGACACTTGTGTTTAAAATAGTTTCAAAGTTTTCTATTAACCAATTTGGAGAACATTCACAAATAATGGGAGAATCTACTAGCCCGGATGTTACAAGAGGACATCTACACTCTGAATACGACACTATTAAAGAATTTTCATCAAGTTTTTCATAAGTCTCTGTTTTCATTTTTTTATTCATGAGAAAAAGAAATTCATCAAGATTCTTTGTCTTTTCCCAATTTTCTATAAACAGATCACAAGAATGGACTAAAGCACATGCACGACCAGTAATTTCTAATATTTTAGGCCAAGTTTCATCATTCATTTTCTCAATTCCCCTCATAAGGCTGGAAAACCATTCTTTTAAAAAAAAATGAAGTTCACTATTTACAGATGAAGATCTATACCTCTTTGTTAATGCAGAAACCATAGGATAAAAACCACTCCCAGAAGCTTTGAGAATTATTCCAAGATAAGCTTAGTTTATTCTAGACAAACACAAGGAAGTGATAAGCAATCAGGTAAGATTGGTGAGGCTGCAGTAATATCTATTTCGTTTTCAGATATATCTCCACTAGCTGCTCTTCCAAGAAGGTTCAGGAACTCATCCGTAGTTTGAGGTCCATAATTCATAAGCTGTGAAAATAGTTCTATTTCAATTTTACGTAATGCGTTCGCTATATCACAAACTGAGTAACACCCACTTTCTATCTGAGTACGTGCCATTCTCAACTGGTTTAAAATATCATTTGGAATTTTTTTCTCCATTTGATATATTTTACCTGTGGTTGATGCTAATACTGCCCATTTCCAACCAAACCTAGAAAATAAAACTTCTAGTTCATCTTTAATGTGATTTAATTCTTCTCGACTTCTCGAAGGACTCTTTAAGTATTGTTCAATCATTGTTGATCTTATTAAATAAATATTGAAAGTTTTATAAATTTTTTCATTTTATAATTTTAAAATGATTAATATTTAAAAAAATTATAAAATAATAAGAGTTCAAATAATTGATTCTAAAGAGATTATCTACAAGTAAATCAAAGCTTATTTACACTCTAGGAAAATGTAACCTTTGTTTGTTATATCTCCCTCCCCATATCCAATATTTAAGAGGGAGAAAGAATTAAGGACTAAAATTTCCTCTTAATTTATTTTCCAACAGCCTTTGCTTTTTGATGTATTTCTCTATGATTTTTCCTAGCAATGCCACTCATAGTTGTAACAACATCAGCAAATTTCTTTCCTTCTGCAGCAGACATCCATTCAATGATAAAACGGTCATCTTCAATACCCTGTTTTTTCATCCAATTTCTGATTTTCTTTTCACGTTTAATAGCGAAATCGTTTCCAGAAATATAATGACAGTCTTGTGGATGACAACCTGTTAACATTACAGAACCAGCCCCAAGTTCAAATGCACGTTTGATGAAATCGACATCTATTCTGCCAGAACACATTACTCGAACAATCCTAGTATTGGTAGGATATTGAATTCGACTTGTTCCAGCCAAATCAGCACCACCATATGAGCACCAATTACAAGCAAATATCATTACCTTGTCAGAAGCATTATCTCTGAGTGCAATATCCACTTGCTTTAGAATCATCGTATCAGTAAAATTCGTCATTGTGATTGCATCTTGTGGACAATCTGCAGCACAGGTACCACAGCCTTTGCACAAAACTGGAATGACATTTGCGGGTGTTTTTTTCTGTTTATCAACAGTTATTGCATTATATGGACATCTTGTAGCACAAATGCCACAGGAATTACATAAGGTTGGATTAACCGAAGCAAATAATGGTTCCACAGAAAATTCACCCTTTGTAAGGACTCGAGTTACCCGTCCAGCGGCAGCACTTGCTTGAGTAACTGCTTCTCGGATGTCTTTTGGTGATTCTGCCCCGCCAGCAATGAAAACTCCATCTGTTGGAGTATCGACAGGACGCAGTTTTGGATGTGATTCGATATAAAATCCTTTTGGATCCTTCGCGATAGGAAAAGGGATAGGATCGGGTGAACCTTCAGCACCAATAGATAGAACAACCATATCATATTCTTCATTGATTAATTCTCCCGAGCGAGTATCTTCAACTGATATGAGAAGTTTCCTATCTTCCCCGAATTCCTGGATCTGAGAAGGTCGTCCACGAATGTATTTTATTCCTTCCTCTCTTGAACGAGTGTAAAGTTCTTCAAAACCTTTCCCAAAGGCACGAATATCCATGTAATATATTGTCACATCAACCTCAGGCCAATGCTCTTTTATTAAAAGAGTATCTTTTATGCTTTCCATACAACAGAAGTTAGAACAATAAGGATTAAATCGAACATCTCTTGATCCAACACAATTAATGAAGGCTACATTTTTAGGTCGTTTGAGATCACTCGGTCTAACAAGTTCGCCTGCGGTTGGACCTGCGGCATTAATCAATCGTTCAAATTCAAAGGTTGTTACTACATTGGAATAATCGCCCCAACCATATTCAGGGATCTTTGAGGCGTCAAAGATTTGGAATCCTACAGATACGATTATTGTACCAACTTTATAGGTAAATTCCTTTTCTGAGTCTTCATAATTAATCGCCTCTTTGTCACATTTTGTAGTGCATTTTCCACAAGCAAGAGGAGATAATCCAAGACAATTGTCTATATCAATAATGTAACTTGCTGGGACAGCTTGAGGATAGGGAATGTAGATCGCTTTTCTCCAGCCTAAGTTACCAGAGTATTCGTCAATTACATTAACAGGGCAAATGTCTACACAATCATCACAGGCTGTACAAAGGTCTTCATCAACATAACGAGGACGTTTTTTGATAGTAACTTCAAAATTACCAACATATCCCTCAATTTTTGTAACTTCAGCGTTAGCTATTAAATCAATATTATCATGGTTACCTACATCAGCCATCTTAGGCCCAAGAATACAGATAGAACAATCCATTGTGGGAAAAGTTTTATCAATTAAAGCCATTCTACCCCCTATGGTTGGACTTTTTTCAACCATAACAACATGATAATCATCAGCAAGATCTAATGCAGCTTGAATTCCAGCGACTCCTCCTCCAATGATAAGGACACGTTTCTCTACAGGAACAACAATTTCTTCCACAGGTTGAAGCATGGCGGCTTTAGCAACAGCCATTTCAGTTAATTCTTTTGCTTTAAGAGTTGCTTCCTCTTTTTCATGCAGATGAACCCAAGAACATTGTTCTCTAATATTGGCTACCTCAACTACTTCAGGGTTCAATCCAACTCGTTTCATTAGTTTCTTCCATGTTGGACCATGTAATCGAGGAGAGCATGCAGATACAACAATTTTATTTATACCCTGTTCCTTGATAGCTGTCTCTATTTCGACTTGTCCTGGATCTGAACAGGTATATGTATTAACTTGTACAATTTCTACATTTGGCATTGTTTCAATTTCTTTAGCAATTTCATCAATATCTACACTCCCTGCTTTGTTTTTTCCGCATTTACAAAGAAATACTCCGATTTTTGCCTCAGGTTCAGCTGTTTCTTTTTCTACACTTTCTGTCATCGAATTATTCACCAGTTTATTTAGTCTTACTTTGGGCTAGTTGATTAAGTCTTTCTAACTTCTGAGTAAATCCTTCCCGTGGACTATTGACAAACTCACCACAGATAATTTTTTTCATTTCATGTGAATATATCGCTTCATGGGGAGGGCAATCCTTCTTGATTAC
>NZ_CDLCQJ010000011.1:0-32927 GCF_975850365.1 Candidatus Hodarchaeum mangrovi
AGCAATTTTTAATACTAACTCTAAAAAAGTGGTGAGTTAATCATTAATTAGATTTAGGAAAGAAAATCAGATTTGAATCACAAAACAAACAAGAAATAACCCCTTGATTTTTCATAGTAGAGAAACAGGAGGTACATACAGTTCTAAAACAACCTGAACATTGAAAATGTTCACTAGATATTGGTATTGGTTCTTTATGAGACTCATCATGAATTTCACAATAGAAATTACTTGATCCCAGAACTAAAACATCATCTTCAATGCTGTCATACGTTCCTTCAGTTTCGATAAATCCGTTGATGGTTTGTTGGGATATTAGCCTCGTTATTATCTCATGAGTAAACCTTAGATCCAAATTAACTAATTTAGCAATTCTATAAAGAGGAATAGCGTTACATTCTTCAATTAAATAGATACCTGAAATTGTGTCGATGATTTTTTTCTCATTACGTGAAACTTTGTTCTCAAATTTTCGAAACTCGAAGTAATTTTGTCCTTTCTCTTTTATGGAGGCGATTGACCATGAATCGGGCCAATTTTTTCTTAAAGATTTAAGATCTTCCCATACTGATCCTGAAGTCTGTTTTATTCCTTGATTCGAGAGTGTTTCCTTTTGTTTTTTGTAATAATTACTCAACGAAAATTTCATTTTACTTGGTTTTAATGCAGTAGCACTTGTATGAACATCATCGACTTTAAAAATTTTTGGAACAGGAATAAGGTGTCCCTTACAAAAAATACAACTATTAGAGGAAGCTTGGTAGTAGCATTCTAAGCATATAAATCGGAGGCATTGCTGACATTGCATTTTTAGTTCAAACAAATCATGTTCATTTTGATCGATTTGACATAAATAGCTTTTTTGTCGTAAAATAAGAAAATTTGTGCCGTTTTTCTCAATATATCCTTCTATTAATCTTTGATCTATAAATTCTTGAACAATAAACTCAATATCTTGAATAGGAAGATTAGATTCATTAGCTATCTCAATAAGTGCTAATTTTCCTCTATGAATTTGATTAAGTTTCCCTATAGCAATGAAAGTTCTTTTCAAAGGATGAGATGATATCTTATATTCCTGCTCAAAATTCTGAAATGAACTTACTTCACGATCAAGAATAGTTCTTACCGATTGTTTAAGTCGTTCTGCAAATGAATTGTTATCTTGATTATCCAAGGTTGTACCACAGATTTTTTCACATAATGTTGAATTTAATTCAATTTAAAGTTTATTCTTGTTTTATTTTAAACTTTTAGAAAGGTATCAATAAGGTCAAGTTTGACATCTATATGGTAATCCTTGTGAATATCGAAGGTTTTTTCAAAGGGATAAACTCTTATATTGAATGATTTTTATTCTTAATGACTAATCCATTTAGTATTGGCTGGATAAAATTGTATTGCTCACGTTGTCAGAAATTAGAAGGGAAACAGGTAAAAATGAAACCTTCCCAAAGGAGTTTCCATAAAAAAACTAAATGGGTTTGTCCAAAATGTAATCTTATCCAAATGCAGGAGCATTAAAATCCTATTTTCAAGACAAGGTGTAAAATCAAATTGATTGCATCTCTTGGAGTTTCAATTGCTATTTCACGATTTCTTGGGACAGATACTTCACACAAACGATTAGGAAAAATCAGATCTACCACTCAGCTAAATGCTGTAGAATTTGGACTCCTAAATTGTGTTATTGGTAGAGCCACATTTTCTGGAACAACACCTTTTCCCACTGAAAACCAAACTAAGGCTATTTTAGATATTCTTCCCCCAATGGATTACTATCATTCTGTTCATGCACCTTATAGAATCTCAGCAACTTCTAATGACCCCAAAAAACTTAAATTTTCTAAATCCAACCTCTCTGCTACCTTAAAAACGGCAGATTACCTTCAGGCTAAACATGTAACATTCCATGCAGGAAGTTTCAAGCAGGCCAAGTATGATTCATCACATGTTCAATCAATATTGAAGGAATGGGAGGAATGGCGGCAAATGAAAGATTTTAAAGCTAAATTAGCACCTGAAGTTGGAGGAAAGACGAATTCTTTTGCTGATTTCTTTACTTTGGCTGAAGTAACCAGTGGGATTGACAATATGTTAATGACTTGGGATATTAGTCACGATTTCGCCAGAGGAGGAAATATAACTACTGAAGATGGAGTTTTGAAAAGATTAGAGACTCTTGACAATCATTTTGATTTACATGAACAAAATCGTCTACCAGTTCATTTTTCAGGAATGATTGTTGGTCGAACAGGGGAGAAGTATCATACACTTCTTGATCATGATACAGGAGTTCCTTGGAAACTTGTTTTTTCTGTTATTAAGGAACAGAATTTTCTTAATAAGCTAAATTTAATTTGTGAATCTAAAATACCAAAAGGACAGGAAAAAATGCTAAAAGGTAATGCTATAACTGATGCTATTCGTGTTCATGAGTTTTTGAGTTCAAATGAACTTATAAAGGTCTATAAAGGGAAACCAAGTATGTTAGATTATTATTTCAAAGATTAATTCTCCTTTTCTAATAGATTGACATAAAGTTGGTTGGCATAATCTTTGACCATTCTGCGCGCACTGAATTTTGGTAGAGTTGTTAAAAGCGCTTGGCGCATCACATTGACCCATTTAAAAGGGATAGCACCTGGTTCACGATCATAATACATCGGTACTATTTCATTTTCCAAAATATCATAGAAGCTTTTAGCATCTAACCAATCCTGAGCTTCTCGATTCGGTTCTTGTTTATTTTCGGGATTAATAGCCCACCCATTGGTGCCAGTAAAACCTTCTGCCCACCATCCATCTAAAATGGAAAAATTGGGGATAAAATTCATACTTGCTTTTATTCCAGAGGTTCCTGATGCTTCATTTAATCGAAGAGGATTGTTTAACCAGATATCACACCCTTGTAATAACATCTTAGCTAGTACTAGATCATAATTTTCGAGAAAAGCAATCCGATATCCCAACTCTGGATTTTTAGCATAATTTACTATTTGTTGAATCAATAATTTTCCACTATCATCGGCAGGATGTGCTTTTCCAGAGAAAATAAATTGTACAGGACGATAAGGATCATTTACTATTCTTTTCAATCTTTGAATATCTGAAAAAATTAGATTTGCTCTCTTATATGTTGCAAATCGTCGTGCAAATCCAATAGTAAGAACATCAGGATCCAATAAGGCTCCATTTACGATAATCATGGTTGTATCCCAAGAACCTTGGCGTAAATTCTCTCGTGAACGTTCACGTAAGCGATTAAACATTCTCTCCTTTGCTCGAAGATGATATTCCCATATATGATAATCTGTGATTACATAACGATCAAGCATTTGATTTTGCCAGGTTAACGGATCATCATGAGTTTTTAACCAATCTTCATTAACTAATTGAAATAATTCTTGAATAATTCCAGAAACGAAACTCGAAACATGAGTTCCATTTGTGATATGAGTTAATTGATAGAAATTTTCTTTGTATTTTTTCTTCAATTCATTAAAAAGAGGAAAAAACATTTTTTCAGTTACAGTTTTATGAAGCTGAGAAACGCCATTATACATTGAAGATGTTCTCATTCCTAAACAAGTCATATTGAAACCATGTCCAGCACCTTGACCAAAATCATATGAACCTAATGCAAATAATACATCAGAACCGATTTCTTCAATTATATCCTTAAAATATAATTCTATCATCCAAAATGGAAAAACATCATGTCCTGCAGGAACTGGAGTGTGTGTTGTAAAAAGAGTCTTATTTCGAATTTTATGTAATGCTTGATCAAAGTCTAAACTTTCTTTTTTCATGCATTGTCGAATACGTTCAATTGAAGAAAAACTACAATGTCCCTCATTTAGATGATAAATCGAAGGTTTTATTCCTAATTTCTCGAACAATCTAACAGCCCCAAACCCTAAAATCAGTTCTTGTTGAAGTCGTAATTCAGTATTACCCCCATATAAGCGGTCTGTTAGGTCTCTATACCATGGAACATTTTCTTCGATGTTTGAATCAAGCAAGAATAAAGTTATACGACCAACCTTTACTTGCCAGACTGCTACTAAAACATCGATTTCAGTTTTGAAATTAATCTTAATTATAAGGTGTTTTCCTGTTTCTTCATCTAGAACAGGTTCTATTGGCATATCATTGAAATCATATTCTCTATAAATTTCTTCTTGCCAACCATTACGTGCTGAACTTATTTTTTGGGTAAAATAGCCTTCCTGATAAAGAAAACCAACTGCAACGATCGGTACTCCTAAATCACTTGATTCTTTCAGATGATCTCCTGATAAGACACCTAATCCACCCGAATAAATTGGTAAAGAAGCATGAATACCGTATTCCATACTTAAGTAAGCGATAAGTTTTCCTGAATGTGCGGGATGGGTCTGATTCCACCATAAATGATCAGGATTCTCACCCATTTCTCGTTTAAATTGGTTTATTACATTTTGATATCGTTCTAAGAAGCTTTTATTGTTGGCTCTCTTAATTAGACGTTCCTCAGTGATATTTCGAAGCACAAAAATCGGATTATGAGGTGATGAATGCCAGAGTGGAGGATCTAACAGCCTAAACAGATCTCTCGAATCAACATTCCACGACCACCATAGATTATAGGCTAAATCAACTAAACCATTTATTTCTAAAGGGACTTTCTTTTTTAATTGCTCTCGTATGCTCATGATGAGACACTCATTTTTTGAAAAGAAAGCTATCCTATAAAGATTTCTTCTTGTTTTAAATAATAAAGGAAAAACATGAATCTAATTTATGGTTTCACCAAAGGATTTACAAAAGAAATAATTAATTTCTTATTTTCGAGAAGCTCAATGTCTAGAACAGGAGAATCCTTTCATTGATAATTAAAATCCCTGAACACCAGTTTGAAGATCGTCGTTTACGATTATTTCAGAAGATGGACGAACTAAATCTTAAACATTTCTTTATTATAAATCCTTATTCTATTTATTATCTTACTGGTTTCTCTATGATCCCAACAGAACGTCCTTTTATTTTAATTTTTAAAGAGACTGAAACAATTTTTTTCGTCCCTGAATTGGAAAAACAGCATGTTCAAGAAAAAGTTCCTTATAGTCATGTTCATAGTTACTTTGAATACCCTGATGAAGTTCATCCAATGCATCATTTTGCTCGTTTTGTGAAAAATGACCTAAAAATGTCCAATCGAATTGGATGTGAGGCTGCAGGTGCACGAGGAATTTGGGGTTATCAAGGTCCTTCTTTTTCGGATGTTCTAAAAAAAGACATTCCTATTTATCCAGAAATTATAACAGATATGCGAATTATCAAGGATAATTATGAATTAGAATGTATTCATGAGGCAGCTCGGTGGGGTCATTTGGCACATGAACTCCTCCAGAAGTACACTGCTATTGGCGAAAATGAAATAGAAGTTTCGTTTAAAGCTTCACATGAAGCTTCAAGAAAAATGAGAGAAGTATTAGGATCTGATTATTCTCCTATTGGTTATGGTGCTCGTCCTTGTGGTGCAGGATATCGAGGTCAAATAGGATCATATAGTGCTATCCCCCATGCATTAACTAGAAATGCTATTTTTCAAAAAGGTGACACCTTAGTGACAGGTGCGAGTGGTAATGTCGCAGGTTATCTTTCAGAGCTAGAAAGGACTATGTTTCTAGGGGAACCCAACCAAAAACAGAAGGATTATTTTTGGATTATGCTTAAAGCCCAATCAGCGGCTATTGAGGAATTAAGGCCATATAATCCCCTTTCAAAGGTTGATCAAGCAACTAGGAAAGTATTTAAAGAAGCTGGAGTCTTTAGTTTAGTACAACATCATACAGGCCATGCTATTGGATTAGAGGCTCATGAACGTCCTTTTTTAGACATTGGGATGAAAGAAACAATAAAGCCTGGAATGGTTTTTACTGTAGAACCTGGGATATATGATCGTGCTGTGGGTGGATTTAGACATTCGGATACTGTTATAATCACAGAAGATGGTAATGAAGTCGTTACTGTAAAATATCCACGTGATTTGGAGTCACTTATCATTGAATGCTAATCTGAGGCGAGGAATTGATTTCATACGTGAAGCGGAAAATTCTAAAGCTATTGATTCTCTTCTAGTTGCTCTCAAGGAAGATGAGGACAATCCAGAGATATATCGCAATTTAGGATTAGCAAGCTATAATTTAGGCAATTATGAAGATGCTCAAAATTTTTGGAAAAAAGCATTAGAACTTGATCCTAATAATCATTTAACTTGGTGGAGCTTAGGAAATTTATTGGAATCACAAGAATTCTATCATGAAGCATATATAGCTTACTTAAGGGCCAATAAAGAAGCTATTAGTCAAAACAATATTAATAAGGCTACAAGGTATCAAGAATGGGCTAATCGCTTGAGAGACAAACTGAATAAATAAAATTCCTTAAAAACTTAAAATCAAAAGTAACTAAACCTTGAATACTTAAAAAAATCGCGATATTCTATAAAGACTGATATCTTCACTTCTATACCTAATTAGAAAATTATATATTGTGGAAATTCTACGTTTGGAGATTAATCTCTTCTTGATCTCTTATTTTGATTCTGGGATTTCTATTAAGTAAAAACTTTAGGAGGTTGAAGATGAAAGAGCCTAGAAAATAAAATGAAAATAAGACAATGAAGAATGAGAATAATGAAAAGAAAGATGAAATTCTTATAGATAATATTGGAAAAAAACCCATTTGTGACAAGAAAGAATATGTAATGTAACCATCCGTCGGTGATCCAATTGCTGACGGTAAAATGGGGAATAGATTTGGGAGATCTGAAAGTAATCCAAAAAGAAGAAATAACACCCCCAGGTTTCTAATATTTTTATTTTTACTTTTAGCCAACAAGAATAGAAGAAGAATAATTATGAAAATAACAGAACCTGATCCTGCAAGTACAACAATAATTGAATTCAAGCAGCACATTAGTTCTTGCGACAAATCACAACTGCAAACTAATTCTCCATTTATAATTTCAAAGTGTAAAATAGGATTATGTGATGGGAGTAACCATAGGGAGGTTATTAAGTGACCCAGTTCATGAATTAAAGAAAAGGGAAAGAATACTAAATTGAATAAAATCATAACTATAGGGAATATAAGTACAATGAAAGGCAGTAAAACCATGAAAGAAAAGGAGAATATAATATTTATGGTATCTTTTTGAATAACTGGGGATTTATTCATATTCAAATAGTGCGAGCTCTGAATGCTTTTTAATCTTCGTTTTTTGACTTTTTGAACTTTTTAAAGTAAATAAATAAAATATAATAAATAAATTAAAAAATTGAAAAAGTTAAAATAATCAAATCTAACTCTGGGGATTGAATAACGAACTGCCTAAAGCAGTAGTTATATCGTTTAACTTTATTAATATCAGATAGAGGGACAATATTTGACTGATTTAATTGAAAAACTTAGACTTAATGAAAAAATATTAGGAATATTACGCATTGCAATAGGTTTTATTTTTCTATGGCCTTTCCTTGATAAAATGTTTGGCCTTGGATTTGCTACAAGCCCAGCGAATTCTTGGCTAGCCGGAGCATCCCCAACACAGGGTTTTTTACAAATTTATGGGATTAATCAAAATAGTCCATTTGCGTTTATTTTTACCGATGGATTAGGAAGCTTGTATCAGCTAGTTGATTTTGCATATATGGGTATGCTTTTATTTGCAGGAATAGGGTTGATGACTGGTATTTTTGTACGACTCTCCAGTATTTCTACAATTATATTCCTTGCTTCTGTGTATTTAGCTGAATGGATAATTAATCCTGCAACAGGAACAATGGTATTTAATCCACTCATTGACGAACACATAATATACATTCTTATTTTGGGTTTATTCTTAGTTGTTCCAGTTGGAAATTATCTAGGTTTAGGGAAAAAATGGTCCGAATTATCTTTTGTAAAGAAATTCCCAATTTTAAAGTAAATCCTTTATTTTTGCTTTACTAATATATAAGAGGAGGATAATAACCTCCTAATTTCTTTTATTTCTAATTTTCATTTTTTCTAATCCATTTATCATAACTCATCTATTTACAAATGGTTCAAAAACCAATATTAATCAATTATCATCTGAAACTTTAAAATTATCACTTCTTTTAAAATTAAGTATAGAATTAAAGTTTTTAATAATAAATTACTTTTACCTTCAAGTAATTTATCAAAATTATAAGAAACTCCAAATTTCATCAATTTTTTCCTTTAATTTGGTAAGAGAAGACTCAAGATGAAATAATAGTGATATTCATAAAAGTTTTAGCCTTTGATCAAATGGTTCGTTTAAGGGATTATCATGATTCACATTCAAAATCATGAGAAGAGAGTCATTGTTATAGGAGCTGGATTAGGAGGATTAGCAGCAGCTATTAGAATGCAAGCACTTGGATATAAAGTTTCAATTCTTGAGAAAACTGATCGTCTTGGTGGAAAAGCATCAGTCTTTAAAAAGGGTAATTATATTTTTGATGGAGGGCCAACGGCAGTAACCGCTCCCTATCTTATTGAAGAATTATTCAGCCTAAATAATGAAAAAATGTCTAATTTCTTAGAATTAAAACCAGTTAAACCTTATTTTCGAATTTATTTTAATGATGGATCCCATTTTGATTATTCAACAATAGAAGAAAACATACAACAGATCAAAGCAATTGATTCTAATGATGCAGAAGGTTATAAAAAGATGATTAAATCTATTGAGCCTATTTTTCAAAAGGGATTCATGGAGCTTTCAGATAAATCCTTTGAATCATTTTGGTCTATGCTAAAAATTGCTCCTGCGTTACTCAAGCTAGGTGCGTATAAATCTGTCTACTCTTATGTTTCTAAATATATAAAAAGCGATAAATTACGAATGGTTTTTAGTTACCATCCATTATTGATAGGGGGGAATCCATTTAAAATAACAGCTATTTATATGTTGATTCAAGCTGTTGAGAAAGAATGGGGTGTTTGGTTTGTAAGAGGAGGTACAGGAAAATTGGTAGAGGAGCTCGCTGCACTTTTTATTCGTATGGGAGGAAATATTCAGTTAAATTCTGAGGTAAAAGAGGTATTATTTTCGACCAAAAAAAAAGTTTCAGGAGTTATTCTTCAAAACGGTAAAATATTAAACAGCAATATTGTTATATCAAATGCCCCTGTTGCTACAACTTATTTAAAGTTAATTCCTAAAGCTAAGAAGACTAGAATCCGAGAATTTAAGTACCGTCATTCTATATATAGTATGAGTGTATTTATGATCTATTTTGGGACAAATAGACTTTATCCTGATTTACATCTTCATAATATTATTCTTGGTAAGCGATATAAAGGATTAATAGATGAAATTTTCAATAAAAAGCAATTAAACCAGCAAGGTGATTTTTCGGCATATTTATATGTCCCATCTCGTATTGATCGATCTCTGGCACCCCCTGAAGGGGAAACTTTTTATATTCTTGTACCTGTTCCTAATCAAGATTCAAATATCAATTGGGAGGAGGAAAAAATACCTTTTAGAAATCTTATCATGGGCTTTTTAGAGAAAAATTTCCTTCCTAATCTATCTAAACATTTAGCTACTGAAAAAATTTTAACACCCAAAGACTTTGAGGAACGATATCTTGACTATAAGGGAGCTGTTTTTTCTTTAGCTCCTACATTTACGCAATCTGCTTTTTTTCGACCACATAATAGATTTGAAGATTTTACAGGTCTATATATTGTAGGTGCAGGGACCCACCCTGGAGGGGGAATACCTGGAGTATTTAGTAGTGCAAAATTAACCACTGATATAATATCTAATTTAAAAAAATAAGAATATAACGTGTGTGAAGAATATGAATGGGAAAAAAGATCTTAAAAATGTAATAGTCACTTTAAGAAAATATGGAAACAAAATAATGGAAAATTTATCATCAGAGGATTTATTTTGGGTTCCTGAAGGGACAAATGCCCGAACTATCTATAGTTATTTTAGACATATAATAAATGCTGAAATCTATTGGCTTAAAATGTTAGATGATGAATCTTTTCAATATCTTGAAAAAACGATGTCCATTATCGATATGATACACATTTATAATCAATTAGGTCAATATTTAATAGATTCACTTGATAATTGCTCTGATTCAGAGCTATTAATAAAAACACCAAAATTTGAGCAAAATAAAATTGTTGAAAAAGGGACATTGGCTTGGTTGATTGAACGGACTTCTTTACATGCGATACATCATTTTGCTCAAATTTCTTATATCCGATATGCGAGGAATAATCCCCCAGCTAGTGAACCTCTTCCTTCAGCACCTGAAAAATATGTATCATGGGGAGATACAATGGACACACTAATATTTTCTTTTTTACATAATGAAAGAATTTGAGTAATTATTTAAAACATCCTAATTGACGAGCGATAACTAGCCTTTGTATTTCTGAAGTACCTTCGCCAATCTCTAGTAAACGTTGGTCTCGGTAGAATCGTTCGATTGGATATTCTTTCATTAAACCATAACCACCATGAATTTGTACAGCTTGATTTACTACACGATTAGATACTTCAGAACAATATAATTTAGCCATCGCAGCAAATTTGTTGTACTCTGAACGTCCTTGATCAAATAACCAGGTGGCTTTATATAAAAGATTTCTAGCTGCCTCAATTTCTACAGCCATATCTGCAAGTTTAAAGGCATTAATTTGGAAATGAGAAATAGGTTTCCCAAAAGCTTTTCGTTGCTTTGCATATTCTAAAGCCAATTCAAATGCACCTTGTGCGCACCCTAAACCCATTGCTCCAATTGATAATCGTCCTTTATCCAAAGTATCAAGCATTTGATGGAATCCTTCACCTATTTTACCTAGCATATTGGTCTCTGGAACATGACAATTAGTAAAATATAATTCAGAGGTAATACTTGCTCTCCACATTAATTTTCTATGCATTGTCCTTGCTTCAAAACCTTCAGTTCCTTGTTCTACCAGAAAACAAGTATATATTTTTCTCCCTTCAGGTGTTGTTCCAGTAATAGTTTGAATAGTAGAACCGAGGTTTATTTTTTCAGATGCATTCGTGATAAAAATTTTCGATCCATTTATTATCCATTCATTTCCCTCTTTCACTGCTTTTGTTTTAGTTCCTCCAGCATCTGATCCAGCTTCAGGTTCTGTCAATCCAAATCCCCATAATTTTTCACCAGTGGTCAGTTGTGGCAAATATGTATCCTTTTGATCCTTAGTTCCGAAATAATAAATTGGACCGATTCCTAAAGAATTATGTGCAGCCACGGTAGCAGCTTGTGAACCATCTATTCGGGCTAGTTCTTCTACAGCAATAATATACGATAAATAACTTAATCCACTTCCTCCATATTCCTCTGGAAGGAATATCCCCATTAAACCTAAATCTCCCATCTTTTTTGTAAGATCATAAGAGAATCTTTCTTGTTCATCTAGGTCTCCAGCTATAGGAGCAATTTCTTTTTGGGCAAATTCACGAACTGTTTCGCGTATCATTAGTGCTTCTTCTGGCAAATCAAAACTAATTGTCATTTAGGACACCTTTTTTTTAAAAAATTATTTTTATCATTAGAGAATTCTTAGAAACAAGATTTTTAGAACTTTTTTACATATAGATCTTGTATTTATTACCAAATTATCATAATTAAATTACTGTATTTGTGAATTTATTGTATTAATCTAAGTTTAAAAATATGGGAGAAGATAGAATTTAAAGAAAAAATCCTATATCTTAATCTTTTGTATTATATTTGAGTATTTAAATTCTAAATAGAGGTATTTTCAATAAAGTTTGATAAATTATATTGAAATATTGTTTTATTTCTCTTTTGTTTCTACTCTTCATAGTTTTTTTATAATAATGATAATATTTGTTAACAAGATTTATAAAGAAATTTAAAAAACAAGATAGATTAGAATTTTTATTTTCGAAATTAATTGCGAGAGAGAATTTTACAAAAAGATATGATTTTTAATTAATTGTGGGAATTCTAGAAAAGAAAGTAATAAACCGACATTTTTGTTAAATTTTAGCTAAATATTAAAATATCTGATCTTTTGTTTCTAAACTAAAGAGGCCAAGACATGGGAACTAAAAAGCTATTGATTATTTCAACAGGAGTTGAAATAAACCCCTTGTTAAAAAATTTCCTGATTTCTGGCCTTGAGTTTTCGATCCTTTTGAATACAACCGCAGATTTTACTTTATCCGAAAATGGGAATACCAGTAAGGATAAAAATAAAATTACTGAATTTTGGTATCATCTTGAGTTAGTAGAGCTTGCCAATGCATTAGTACCAGATGATTTGACCAAGAGCTCTCTTACTAAAGTATTTTCACAACCAATTGCTCAAACTAAATTACCACTGACAGATACAGAAAGATTCTTAGTTCAATGGATTTCAGAACGACATAAGGTAAACCAAGACTTTACTGAATTCTTTCAGGCATTAACTGATTATGCCTCAAAGCATATTACAGTGTATAATCTAGAATTTCCCGTAAAAGAATTTATTCAAATACGAACTGAAAGAGAATTAATCCCTCTTCGTTATTTTCAAATTACAGGACATATTAGTAGAGAATCTGAAACTAAAACTGATCTCGAAGAGTTACAACGATTATTACAAGAGACTCAAGAGAGTAAAGGGAAGAAAAAGACGAAACCATTAATTGAAGTTATTGGACTAGATTCCAATAGAGAGATTATTAATGACCGAATTAGAAAGATAATTGAAGAATCAGATGCGATATTAATTCTTCCTGGAGATCCTTGCAGCCTTGCAATCCTACTATTACATAAATCCTTTACTAAAGTATTAAAAGAATCCAAATCTCCTTCTACTTTACTCATTCCTTCTAAATTTTCCTTTAGAGAACAATTTATTCTACAATTATTAGGTGTAAAACCTTCAATGCAAGGGTTAGCAGAATTAGGAGCAGGTGTTGTCGATCACCTAATTCTTGGCCCAGAAGATTCCAGTGAAGTTACAGCACTTCGATCTAAAGGTTTTAATGTAATTATGGAGGATTTGACTAAATCAGAGGGAATAAAAGTCATTGAAGCAGTCCTCAAAGGTATGGGCATTTCAAAAAGTGAACTTTCGGTTGAAGGCGAGGAACCAAAGAAGAAAGATACAAATTTGGAAGATTTAGTTACTCGATTAACTTATACACCTGAGGAAATCGTCACAGAAAGCGAACAAAAACCACCCAACGAGTCGGAAGTGACAGAGGAGAAACTTCCATCAATAAAAGAAATACTAACTCCGACCGAAAAACCTGATCCTATCAAACTCGAAGATACAGAGAAAAGAAATTTTGATTTCCCAGATCCCTCCCTACAACTTACCCAAGAAATGATTGAATCTTTGATGGAGGAGCTCACTTCAGAAACTCCCTCTCCTGAACAATCATCTATTGTTATTGATCCTGATATGCTTGAATCATCTTCAAGTACAGCTCCTGAAAAAGAAAAACAAGAAGTTATAGCAGATTTTGAAAGTCAAGAGGCTTTTGCAGAAGCTATTCAGAAATTCTTGAACACACCTCAAGAGACAGAGACGAATATCTTAAATGGAATAATAGAAGCTATCTCTAAGAATAGTGATATGGCTACACATGCAGCTAAAAAGATAACAGCAGAATTAGATAAACATTCAGCTCAATTAATTCCTAGTTTCGTGGAATTCATAAAAGTTAGACCATTAGTCTTTTTAAAAGCTTTATCTGATTGGTTCTTAGTAGATCTTTCTTCTCCTGATTTTGTTGGATATACTCAGAAGGTAGTAATCATCAACCAAATATCTAAACAAGATTTACAATTCATTGAGCAGTTTATTGAACAATTAGTCAATTTTCATATCAAAAAGTCGCTTACACCGATTGAACGAGAACATGTTCGTTCATTAATAGGGATGATAGCCTCTAGAGATGTTACCTTACAAAGACAAGCGATTCGATCATATTTATCCTTTTATGGAGATGAAACTCTTAAATCCGATGAAATTTGGTTAGGATTGTTAAAATTTGATGCTGGTCTTGTTGCTCTGGAAGTTATAGAGCATAAAAGTAAGATTGGTGTTAAATTAGTACAAGATGCCCTAACTCGAAATATCGGGTCTTTTGCTAACATTCTTTACGATATTTATCATGCATATCAAAAAGGTGATCTCCAGCGGGTTTTAAGTGTAGCAGGATCATTATCAGACGGTTTATTACGAAGAAAAAGTCGTGCGGAGTTGGCTGAAAAAATTCGTAAATTGGGAAGTGTTCCAATTGAAACGTTAGCCAGAAGTGTTGAGCTAGATCCAACTGAATTGGAATCTCTTGTTCTAGAAATGATAAATGAGAATGAAATTAATGCGAAAATTGATGTAATTGAAGGCCGATTATGTATTGTACAGTTAAATAACAATAAAGGGGAGAAAGATGAAGGAGAGAATTAATACTTCTATCGTATAATATTAGCAAGAATCAGAATTAATAATAATAAAACAGTTACTATAATAATCCAAATTGCAATAAAACGTCGAACCTTATCTGATTGTCTTTTAGAAATTCCAGTACTTTTCACTCCAAAAATCCAAAAAACCAATGTACAAGATAAATTAATTACAAAAATATTCAATAGAAGTAACCCTAAAGCTTGGATAGCTAGTGTTATTTCCCCTAAAGAAGATAAAATACCTATAGTAGCAGCAGGAGGGCATAAAGAAGCTGCGATTGCTACACCTACAATTGAAACGTCAAGACCCCGAGCTACAACTATACCTGCTGCAAATCCACCAAGAATTGCAAGGGATACTGAAGCTAGGTCTAATCTAGTTCTGTTTAAAAGTTCTGTCGTCAGGTCAATTGGTGGTAAAATATTAATGCTTGATAAATAACTGAAAAAACCTCCAATAAAAGCAGCTGTTATTACTACTGTGATAATCCCCGTAAATTCTGCAAAAACCCCACGCGTGATGAATGATCTTGTTTCTAGTGTTAATAAGCCAAGTGAAGTTAACAGAATTGGTCCTAAAAGAGGAGCAACTATCATTGATGCAATAATTACAACAGCATCATTATTGAGCAATCCTAGGGCTGCTAAAGCTGACGCAAGAAAGCTAAGAAGAAGATAATCATAAGCAAAACCCGAAATATCTCCAAGATTAGCAAGAATTTCTTGTCTATTTACACCAGCACTTGAGGGTATAGTATTTTTAGAACCTCGACTGGAGATAAGAAGAGAAACTGGACGAACAAGAATCGTACCATAGGCTGTACCAATTCCTCTTGCTTTTAATTCTTCGATAAAAATGTTAGTTTCATAATTGCTAACTGTAAGTTCGTAACGGATGGAAGGTCCAAAGTCATATGATATGGCGTTAACCGAATATTCTTTAATTAATTCATCAAGAAGTGTCTTACGATCCGAAGGTAAAGTTATTTGAATTTCTTTCAAGTTAATACCTCAGGGTTCCTAGCGTTATATTTCTCGGAACTAATAAAAAATAGAACCATCATTTAACTATGATGTCTTGGGGGATTAAAATAAAAAAATTATAAAAAACTAATTACTTTCTTTTAATCAAGATAAAAATTTAAAAAAAGAGGAGGAGAAGGAAATTTTTGAAAACAATTAAGCAAGATGATCGTAAATCTTTTCTTCCTTCTCCAGGATTTCTAAATCATCGATACCGTCAAATTTATTGAGTTCTTTAATAAAGAATTCCAAATCTTGCTTACTTTTACTCATAACTTCAAGCATAAAAGTACTATCACCATTGGAACGATATAAGGAAAGTAATTTGCAGTTAGCGCCTTGGCATATATATGGAAGCTGATCTAATTGACTATAGGCTTCATAAGATGATTCCATAGAGAAACGAATAACAGCTTGTTTTTCAAATCCAAGATTTTCAGGATCAGTAACAACGCGGAATCCTTGAATAACACCTTTTTCTTTGAGTCTTCGAACTCTATTGCGGACAGTCCCTTCAGTACGATTAATTTTCTTCGCGATGGTAGTAAATTTAGTTCTTCCATCCCTGCTTAAAATTTCTAAGATTTCCTGATCAATTTTATCGTCTATCATTTTAATTCCCATTTATTTAATTAACTATTGTTAAGTAACAATCGTTAATTTCTAGTTTATATATTTTGCTATTATCGCAAAAATTCTAAATTCGGAATAAGACGAATCTCGAAATGAACATAACCTATAACTAAATTTTCAATGATTTTAAATTTGGATTTACGATTTAATGAATTTAATTTGATTAAACTAATTAAGGACATTAAAAATGTCTTCCATAAAATTTAATTTACAGGAACTGCAAATAACAGTAATAACAGGAGCAGGAATTTCCCAACCATCAGGGATTCCTACATTCCGCGGATCAAACGGATTATGGCGAAATTATAACCCTCAAGAGTTAGCAACTCCCTCAGCTTTTGACAAAAATCCCTTTCTTGTGTGGGAATGGTATTATTGGCGCATTAATCTAATTCAAAAAGCACAACCTAATCCTGCCCATACTATATTAGCTCAATTAGAATCCCAAGGATGTAATATCGTAATTTTAACTCAAAATGTCGATGATTTACACGAGAGGGCAGGATCAAGATGTGTTATACATTTGCACGGAGAAATTATGAAAACACGGTGTGTAGAATGTGGGGAAAAAAATATAGTCCTTTTAAACATTGTAAATTCCTTACCCAAATGTCCTTTATGTGATGGATTACTTCGACCTGCTGTTGTTTGGTTTGGTGAGAGTTTAGACTCTACTACGATTAATACTAGTTTTGAAAGGCTTGCTAACACGGATTTATTGATAGTGGCTGGAACTTCCTCATTAGTTTATCCTGTTGCTGATTTTCCATTTCATGCTAAACGTTTGAATCCTAATATTGTCATCTTAGAATTTAATATGAATAAAACTCCAATTTCTCCATTGACTAATAATACCATTTTAGGACCAGTTGAGGAGACATTAGTGAATTACTTTAAACACTACGAAGGTTTTTAGGGAACACTCGTCTGGATCAATCAGAACTTCAGGATTGAAGGGACTTGCAGTTACCGTTTGATCAATATTAACTATAACTGTATCATCTTTAGTAATATAGGTATCAAATGACTACATAATTAACTTCAATTTATTAATTGGAGGTAATAATGTAGTATTTAGAGAATAAGAATTATCATTTAATCCAGAAAATAGACGAACTCCTTTGTTTGGTTTATCTCATAATAAAGACTATATGCTATAAATTCATAATAATCTGATTAAACCTTACTTAAATAGATTTTAACAGTCCTGGAAAGATTAAAGTCATTCTCAGGGTATAACCAGCTTACGTATGGTTTATAGCATCCTTGTATGGAAGCAAAGGTAATTATGGAATTAGGTAGAAAAATCAAAAATACAATAAGAATTAGAAAGATAGGTAAAAATTAAGGTTTCATTATTTTAGTTTTTCCTAAATTAATAATAAGTCAACCTTTCAGTTTATCACAATAATATATAGATTGTAATAATAACCTGGTATTTTAATAAAACATTAAATATTGGTTACAAGTTGTTCATCACGAGAGAGGGTAATAAGAGGACCAAAAATCTGTTCTGCTTCGACATAAGCATCCTTAAAAGCGTCAAGATTCCCCTTCCATTCAACCAATTCCGTTTCATATTTCTCGTGGAATTTTAGAAGGAATTTTCTTAATAATACCTGGAGTTCATGGTCATTCTTATTTGAAAAAATCGCTGCTGTGATATTAGTTTTTCTCTTACTTTCATCCGTAAGAATAAAATGAGAACCATGATTTACTAAATTTAATCTTCCCTCTTCCTCCCCAGTAGCTTCAACCATAAAGGTACCTACAGCTGATAATGCCCCAGAAATAAGTGGGAGGTCTACACGAAGTTCTTTTTTATGTCCAAATTGATAATGGAAGATTGGAACTCCTGCTTCATTGATAACCAATAATAAGAAGAATTCAAGGGGAGGGTAGGAATCACTAGTCCAGAACAAAGGGAATAAAGTTAATACAGCTAAGCCTATATAGAAGAAGACCATATAATTTAAGATAGAGGAAATTATGTCAAGAAAAAGAAAATAACTAATAAGAAAGCCCGCAGCGAGTCCTGCACCTAAAGTTAAACCATTAATTCCTAAATATCTACCAATAGAATCCTTTGAAGCTAAATCAATCCATAGAGAACTATCAAGTGTAGGATGTAGAAAGGCAAATGCTATTCCAATTAACAATGAAGCAAGAGTAAAAGTAGTAAAATTTAGTTCAATAAATCCAACCAGTAATGAAGCTCCTAATATTCCATATACAGCCAATATTGTTAGCGTTTTTCTTCCCCAACGATCAGCTAAGGCTCCTGCAGGAAGAATAGATATTATAGTTCCGAGAATTACAATAATCCAAAAAGTAGCATGACTTTCCATCGTAATATCCATAAATATAGTGAATCCTGCTTGTGCTAGGGATCCTATGGTTAATCCAAGCATTAAATAGATTGAAATATGAGCAAGAGAATATGCTTGAACGGAATATCGTTTAAAAATTTGAATATCCTTTGTTGGCCATTTATCATTTTGCCAAAACTTCATTCTAGTAATAGGAAAAAAGAGAAAAAGGGAGATAAGAATACCAAAAATACTAATAATAGGAAATGCAAGAAAAAATCGTAATTCTGTTATCTCTGAGACAAAAATTAATAGAAATGTAAAGATTGCAAATAATAGGTTGCTAAGAGCATATACCCTCCCGCGACAATTCCACTGTGTTAATACACTAAATAGCACAAAAGCAGAGGTAATTTCAATTCCTAGGAATAATCCCATTGATCCTGCAGCAAATAGAATTAAAATTCCATTCTTAATTCCCATCGAAACAGTATCGGCCAGTAACATTATTGAAGACCCTAATAATCCACTGAGTATCAATTTTCCTAAATTTTCTGGTCTTCTATCAATATAATTCCCTGTTAATCCTATACCCAATGCTGTTGGTACTGCAACTACACTTAATACTATTAATTCACTTAATATGGAATTATCTGAACTAAAAATTTGGAATTCCTTTACATACCAAAGCATATCAAATGAATAAATTAAGAAGAAAAATGTTGCTAAGATCCAGAAGTAGGAAGAAGGTAAGATGGCTATTAGAAGAGGTTTCCAGTAGGATTTACTCAAATCATTTTCTTTACTCATGGTTTTAATAAGAGGCCTTTTTACAATAAAAAACTTTAGTTCTTTTATTAAACGAAAACATAAAAAAAAATCACTAATTGAGATTAGAACTCAAGTAAAACCGCCTTGGAACAGTCAAAGTTTTGGCCAAAAATCCTATCGATTGTTTCCCGAAGATCAGGATTTGTTCTAGCACCAAGAGCTCCTAAGAATTGCTTGTTTCGCATATGAATCGACCGACGTTGTAATTCCTCCTTTGATGAAGCTCTTATTTGTAGATCTGCAATTTTGTCTCGGTATGAGGCAGCTAATGTTCCTACCAATCGTGAATTCCCCTGATCAACACATAAGAGGAATTTTTCATCGTGCTCATTCATCCAGAAAACCTCATCTATCACTAGATTCCCCTGAATATTGAAAAGGAACTGAGATAACTTATTTAGTTTAGATAATATTCCTTCATAAAATTGGTATACTTCTGAAAGGTTTTGATTTACCTTTTTAATCATGATTTGAGTTTTCTTTGTTTCTAACTCTGACTCTAAAACTCCAATAATCGAATAATTTGCTTCTCGAATTGTATCAAATTCTTCAAATAAAGCAAAATCACCTACTGCCTCAACAGTTAATGATTTTGCCAAAAATTCACTACCGAGGACAAATGCAGGTATATCTTTCCATTTTTTCTTCTGAATAGGTTTTATACTAGATTCTAGTGCTGGACCTTCTTCAACGGATTTTTTCTTAAATAGATTTTTAATTCGATTAAGCAATCCGCCTTTGCCAGCTTTTGGTGTTATTTCTGGTTTCACTAGAGGACCTGATGAAATTGGTTCTATATTTTTTGTCTCTTGAGCAGTATCCATTATAACAGGTTTCCACCCTTCTCCTTCTAGTCCTCTTAAATGAAGAATTCTTTTCACACAATTGAGATTTATTTCATCTGCTGGTGTGGCTAGAACAAGAATGGGATGAGATATAATATTAGGATCTCGTACAATAAATATATGATCTAAATCCTCTGCGTCTTGAATTTGACATCGAAGGGAAATAAGAGATTTATTATCAAATAATTTATTTAATTGAGAATCCATTGATTGAATTTCTACTTTTAAACTTGTAAAGTTACTTGGTGGATCAACATTCCAAAGGGATATAAAATTTCCTTTCTCTGCCGCGTCTAACATTAAAATTGATTGAGATTTTTCTAAATTTGGTATTACTGCATTTGGATTTGTATCTACACTTTGTTTTTGTGCATAATCGAGTAAGAGCTTCCAGAGAACTGGTATTAATTCTTTTATATTAGATACTGGTGGAGATGATCTATATTTTTGAATCTGCTTATCTGGGAAATCACGTAACAGAGCAGCTGCAAGGATTCCTAATTGTAGCATGCAAGATGACTCTTGTTTTAACATTTGAGTAGAAATCTTCAAATATGGTAAAAAATAAGTATCTTTGATACGAAGTAAGCTAGATTTTCGATCCAATCCTCTTCCACCCATAAAAAGATCTTGTCGCCTTATCAGAGTGACAATTTTATATGCAAGGTAAAAAATTCGCATTAAATTATCAGCTGTTGAATTTAGTTCAGTACCTACTTTGAAAGATTGTATAACTGATTGGTAACGATCTTCATCTGAATTTCCCGGTGGTAATTCTGAAGTTGTGACAATAAAATCAGCTATGAATAAAGCACGAATAGCTGCATCTTCATCCGTTAAATTATTTTTTTTAGTAAGGTTCAAAAGATCGGGAAGAGTCTTATATCTATTTAACCTTGTCTGTAAATCATATTCTGTGTTTAATTTATCTGTTATTTCCCGGATCATTTCTAAATTTGGAATTTCCACAATAACACCTCAAAAGCTGATAAGTGAGTAAATCTTATTCCTAGAGCGTTACAATTCCGTCTACTTCAAAATTCTTTCTATTCAATTCTCCGATTAGGTCGAAAACATACATATTTTTAAAGGGGACTCTTTCACAGAAAAAAACAAGTGGATTAATTATGAGTAGAAGAGTATATGTGAAAGGAAAAAGAACTTATGCAAAAGGTCAGGAACCAGATCTATCTGATTCAAATAGATATCAAAATATTATTTCATTAATGTCTATTCGTGTTGAGAATGTTCATGAGAAAAATCCAATGGATCGTACAGGCGAATTTTATTTTGAAGTAGGAGGTAAAGGATTACTAAAGCATGATTACCGTATTCCTTTTGAAGGATCGCTCAAAATAAAAGAAAATATGACCTATACAACAAAACAAGACTTTACACTCTGGATTTCATTTTCAGAATCTAATGAATTAGGGAAAACTCTCTCAATACCAATAAAGTTGAGGGAAGCAGATCCTACAAAAGATGATGTCCTAATTAAAACTGAAGTCCCAATTGTTTTTGGTTCAGGCACAAAATATGAAGTTCTAAAAGCACCTGGAGTAACAATAAAACTTAAGATTTCATCCCATAAGACGAGGTATTAAAAGGAGAGTCGCTATAAAAAATAATTGGTGGATTATATTATGAGTGAGAAGAAGAAAACTAGGAGCATCTTTGATAAAATCAAGGAATCTGGAAAGGAATTTGTAGATGGTGTTAAAGAAGAAATAGATATGGGAACAATTTCCACTAAAGAAAAAGCTCGAGAATATACTGCACGAAAATCAAGTGATTTTCGTGAAACTGTTCGTCAACGTTCAAGGGATACCAGTTCACCAGAAGAATTATACTTTTCTGCTTGGAATTGGTTCTGTTTAATGATTTTTGGAGTATTTTTTAGCTTAATAATCTTTATTTTCAGCTTAGGAAATCCTAAATTTCTTCTTGTTGGTTTATTAGCATTAATTGCAATTCCCTTTATTGTGATATGGTGTCTGACTCATATGGTTCCAACCATAAAGATATTCGGTTTTACTGTTTTTGATAGAGATCAATTATCAGTGCGAAGACAACTCAGTATAGGAAAAGAAATAGCTCGTTTTTTTTCGAGAGAATTTCTTCAGGAATCACCAATGATAGCTTTTTTTATCTTTCTATTTATTCTTATTTTTATATTAGCGTTAATGTCAGCAATAGTGACACCCTGAATCTTATATTATTATTATTGATCCGTGATACTCCAATGGAGTAAATTAATACACTTAAATCAAGATTGAACGTCAATTTTGTAGTTATAGGTTCTAAATCTTTCAGATCCAATCTATGAATGAATCAGTTTTCACAATAAAATTAATACTGAGTTTAATCTACTTCTTTTCAATTAGAATATCATTAGTAGAGATGATCTAATGGCTGTTGGTAAGCGTTTACAAAGGAAAGATGCAAGAATAAAAGTAGTTGGAAAAGCTCCTTATGTTTACGATCTAAAATTTGCTGATGAACAGTTTCTAGATATAATACGAAGTCCATATGCTCATGCGAGAATAAAAAAGATTAATATTGAGAAAGAGAAACTAAAAACACTAGGAGTCGTCGTGGGAACAGCAGCAGATATACCTGGTAAAAATATATTGCATGTTATTCTTGATGATTGGCCATTATTAGCTGAAAAAACCGTAAATCATGTAGGAGAGCCAGTAGTAATCTTGGTTTCTTCTTCTCAAGAAAAGAATGAAGAAGCTAGGAAATTCGTGCATATAGAATACGAAAAGCTTCCTGCGGTCTTTGATCCAGTAAAAGCAAAAGGTCATCCAACAATTCATATTTTTGGAACAAATAATGTCTGTTCTCATTGGCAGCAGAAAAATGGTAATATAAAAAAGGGATTCGAGGAATCTGATATAATTATTGAAAATGAATATCGTCTTCCAGCTCAGGAACATGCATACATTGAAACACAAGGCTGTATTGCTGTTCCTCAAGGACATGATTTTATTACTGTCTATGGATCCATGCAATGTCCATTTTACGTGCAACGGTGTGTCGCAGAAATCTTAGGAATGGATTGGAGTAAAGTTAATATCATTCAAACTACAACTGGTGGAGCATTTGGTGGGAAGGAAGATGTTCCAAATCAGATAGGTAGTTTAGCAGCATTTGGGGCATGGTTAGTCAAGAAACCCGTTAAATTTTTTTTAAACAGAGAGGAAGATATAGAAACTACTTCTAAACGCCATCCCGCTGTAGTTAGATATAAAACTGGGTTAACCAAAGATGGAATGTTAAAAGCAGTTAAGGTGGAAGTTTTTCTAAATACAGGAGCTTATTCAACTCTTGCACCAGCTGTTCTTTACCGAGCTGCAATGCATGCAGTAGGACCTTATCGATGCGAAAATGTAGATGTTCAGGCTTACGCTGTTACAACTAATTTAGTTCCTTTTGGAGCCTTTCGAGGGTTTGGTTCACCCCAAGTTATATTTCCAGCAGAAGAACAGATGGATCGTGCAGCAGAGGCTTTGGGTTTAGATCCAAGTGATTTTCGGGAAAAGCACATCCTACATGTAGGAGATACAACTACCTTTGGTCAAATATTGACTCAATCTGTAGGATTAGAAAAGACACTAAAGAAAGCAAGAGAACTAAGTGATTGGTATAATAAGCGAAAGCCTACTCCAACGATAAAGCAAATCCTAGAAGATCAAAAAAATGGAAAATATCTACAAAAAGGAATAGGTATTTCAACAATCTTTTATGGCTGTTTTCTAGGGGCAGCTGGGAGGATAATGTCACGAAGTGGTGCCTACGTACAAATTGAACCTGATGCAAGTGTACGATTCGCAGTAGGAACAACTGAGATGGGTCAGGGGATGATAACAGTACTTTCTCAAATTGTAGCTGATGAATTGGGAGTAGATTATGACAAAATATATATGACTCCCGTTGAGACAAGTCGAGTTCCTGATTCAGGACCAACAGTAGCAAGCAGAGCTACCATTATGTCTGGAAGAGCTTTACAAGATGCCTGTAAACAATTACGAACCTTAATTTATCAAAAGATTGCTGGAAAATTTGAAATAGATATTCAAGATCTTGAAATCAAAGACCAAAATATCTACCAAAAATCATCCCAAGAGGCTGTTATTTCAGTTTCAGAAGCAATTAAATTTATTTATCAGGAGAGAGGCCGAGTTGCAGCTTCAGGATGGGATGTCGCTCCCTACACATATTTTGATAATGAAAAAGGTCAAGGTGATGCATATTCAGCTTATGCTTTCTGTACAAACATCGCTGAGGTTGAAGTTGATACTGAAACTGGTATTGTCAAGGTTTTAGATATTTGGGCTGCTCATGATGTAGGTAGAGCAATTAATCCACAAACTCTTGAAGGACAAATCGAAGGTGGAGCTTTACAAGGTTTAGGTTATGGGAGATATGAGCAAATTATTTTTACCCCTGAAGGGAGTATTCTTTCAAATAATCTTGGTACTTACTTAATTCCGACAACGAAAGATACTCCTAGAATTCATTCAATAATAATAGAAGAACCTTGGTTAGAAGGACCGTATGGAGCGAAAGGAATAGGAGAACAACCTATAATGGGTATTGCTCCAGCTGTTACAAATGCAATAGCAAACGCAGTTGGGATCCGGTTAAATGAAATTCCTGCAACACCTGAAAGAGTTTGGGCTGCTTTACAAAAGAAAATTCAGGAGGATATCTAGTGAAAATCGAGATAATAGTTAATGGCATCAAATATTCGAAAGATGTTCCACCTAATCAAAGATTATTAGATTTTTTAAGGGAAGATCTGGGACTAAGAGGTACGAAATATGGATGTGATCAAGGGGAGTGTGGTGCCTGTAGCGTAATACTAAACGGAGAAATAGTGACATCCTGTATTATTCTAATGGCTCAATTACCACCTCAAAGTGATGTGTTAACAATTGAAGGAGAGGATCAAGTTCTTCAGTTACTTCAGACTACATTCGCTGAACAGGGTGCTGCTCAATGTGGTGCATGTACTCCAGGTATGATTATGGCAGCAACTGCCTTGCTAATAAAAAATCCTAAAGCTGATCAAGATGAAGTTGAAGAAGGATTATGTGGTGTATTATGTAGATGCACAGGATACATAAAGATATATGAGGCTGTAAGAGCTGCTCAACGGAGGTTAGTCAGTAAATGAAAGGTTTTATTCAAACTATAACAAAATACATTGAATCAGGAAAATCTATTGGTCTTGTTACGGTAGTTGATGTAAAAGGATCAGCTCCTCAAAGAGTAGGAGCCAAAATGATTGTTTCAGCTGATGGGAAATTGGTATGGGGTACGATAGGGGGAGGAACTATTGAAGCTTTAGCTTTGGAACAGGCAAAAAACCAAATGAAAGAGAAAAAACCACTTTTAAAGACCTTTGAGTTAGTGGAAACTGGAGAAGAAGCAACAGGGATGCTTTGTGGAGGAGAAATGCAATTATTTTTTGAAGTTTTTGGAGCAACAACAAATATCTATATTTTTGGTGCAGGTCATATAACCCAGCAATTAATTCCACTTCTCAATAATCTAGGATTTTCGATCGTAATCATTGATGATCGTGAAGATTATATTGCTGAAAATATCGGTAAAAAATATTCAGTTCGGACTTTTTCTGGTAATATTCCTGAAGTGATTGACAGTTTAACTTTCGAAGAAGGTTGTTATATTATTATTCAAACCTATTCACATGATTTAGATGAAAAAATCCTTGAATATCTATTAACAAAAAAGAAAGATGAGATTAACAAAACTAAATATATTGGAATGATCGGGAGTAAACGGAAAATTAAGGAAATCTTTTCTCGTTTAGAAGCTAGAGGAGTTCAAAAACAGAGACTAGATGAAATTCATGCCCCAATCGGTCTATCTATTGTTAGTCAAACCCCTGAAGAAATTGCTATATCAATTGCAGCAGAATTAATACTAGTCCGAAATAAGGAGGATTAAAAGTGTATAATCTCGACATTGAAACTCCTAAAAGTTTAATGGAGGCATTAACTCTAAAAAATAAGTTTAAAGATGGAATTCAGCCATTAGCTGGGGGTACGGATGTTTTAGTATTGGTAAGAAATAAGCTTGGAAAATGGGGTGCTTCACCAAGATTATTAAATCTTACACAAATTCAAGAATTAAAGTTTATTACCGAAAATGATGGATTCATCGAGATTGGACCTTTAACCACTCATACCCAAATTTTAGAAAGTCTAATCATAAAGCAATATTTTCCAGCATTCGTTAAAGCTGTAGCTTATGTTGGTTCACCTCAGATAAGAAATCTAGGGACAATAATTGGCAATATTTGTAGAGCTTCACCTGCTGCTGATAGTTTACCTGTTCTTTATGCTCGAGATGCTCAAATTCAGATTCAAACCATTAACAACAAGAAAATTATTCCTATCGAAGAATTCATTACTGGACCTGGTCAAACTGTGTTACCTAATAACGCTTTGGTAACTAAATTAATCATACCTAAACTACCAAATTATATTGGGGATTATACAAGTATTCGACAAAGAATCGCCCTTTCTATTGTCGTTGTTTCTGTAGCTATTGAAGCTCAGTTTAATCAGGAAAAAAGAAGGCTTGAAGACATTCGTATTAGCTTAGGAGCGGTTTCCCCGACCATAATACGAGCTAGAAAAACAGAAAAGCTTCTTATGACTGAAAAGCTTACTTTTGATTTGATAATGGAAGCGAAAACAAAAGTCAAAACTGAGTGTGTTCCTATTACTGATATTCGTTCAAATAAAGAATATCGTCAAGCGATGACAAGTGTTTTACTGGGAAGGTTTTTAGATAAGTTAATTAGATCGTAAAAGGTTATTATATAGTAATTGAGTTAATATGATTCTAAATATTTAGGTAGAGTAAAAATAAATTTAGTTCCTTTAGGAATAGCGTCTTCGATCCATATTTGACCAGAAAAATTTGTAATAGTTTCCCAAACTATTGTAAGACCTAATCCTATTCCTGCTTTTGATCCAAATGCTGCAAATGGTTCAAAAACTTTATTCCTTAATTCTTTGGGAATTCCTGAACCAGCATCCTCAATTATGACCTTCCATTCAGTTTGATGATCTTCACAAAGGATTTTTATTTTCCCATTATCTGGTGAATACTTGACTGCATTTTGTAAAAGATTCCAAATAGCACTCTTTATGGTTAAATTAGCTAAAATATTCATTTCTAAATTAGGAGGGTATAAATACTCTATTAAGAGGTTTTTAGATTCAATCTCTGTTTTGATTTGTTTAATTATCTCAGCAATAATTTCCAATAAATCATATTTTTCATATTGTTGGGTCTTTAATTGATTTAAAGATTTTAAATAAATAGTAACTTCATCAATTAAAGTTAAGATTGCCTTTCCCTTTGCCTCGATGGCTGTAAAACTTTCATTGATTTCCTCAATATTCTGAGTTTCTTTAGCAATTTCAGCATAACCTTGAAGGGTAAAAAGATGGCCTCTAAGATCATGAGAAAGTAATTTCAAAACAAGTTCATGCATTTTATTTCTATCTTTTAGATTATTCTCTGCAATTTTCCTATCGGTAATGTTTCTAATATTCAGAACAATACCAAGTAGAGATGAACCAACCTCTTTTCGAAGAGGTGAAAGGTTAATTTCGAAATATTCAGTAGTTCTTCTTCCATGCTTTTTTGGTAGTTCTATTTCAGAAGCATATTCACTTATTATACCTGAAATGATTTTATTAGCACCCTCCTCCAATTCAATTAATTTTTCTACCGATTTTTTTCCAGGAATATAATTTTTAAGTGCAGCAAAGACATTTCTACCGTAAAAGCTAGCTAAATCGTTTCTATCTAAGCCAAAAATCCGATTTGCTGAAACATTAAGGTCAACTACTCTTTTTTGTAAATCAGTTATAATTAGTCCATCTAAAATCTCGTCTACTACTCTATGACGAGCAATTGGAACTATATCAAGGAATCCTGTTTCAATAATGGCATATGTAAAAAGGACAAAAGTAATACTAAACGCGATTGGTGTTAAATCAAAAAATTGAAGTTGAGGGAATATGCCTGATATCCTGATGATATTTCCTAAAATTGGAGGAAAGCTTCCAATAACCATTATAAATAACTGCTTTTCATAAAGGATATTTTTAATAGGATTTTTTCGTTCTTTTAGAAATGATAACATCAAGAGAATTATTCCTGAAATGATTAAGATATACGAATAAACAGTATGACTATAAAAGGCTGGTCCATATGTTAACATGAGATTATTAAATGGTGGATCTGTATTTAGCTGGATCTCGCTATAAAATAACTTATGTTCTCCTGTTGTAATCATGAGAAGATAGTGAATTAAAGATGGAAGGAAAATTAATAATAAGAGGGGCTTTAAGGCAAGATTTTCTCGTTTTGTAAATATAAGAACAAAAATTAGGAACAATGGGGGTAAGGTAGCTATACCTATATATTGAAATTTGATGAGTAAAAGCATAAAGTCAAAATCTATTGCAGCAATATCTAGTGTATATCCAGTACACCATATGACACAACTTGATATCATTAACGCAAAAACAATATTCAATTGCGTTCGTTGGCGGAAGAGAAGGGTATAAATTAGCAAATAAATAGAGAGGAGTGAAACTGCACCCATCAAAAGTGCATAAATATTAAATTCCAAGGTCAGAATCATTAATCTAAGACACCTTTTGACGTTTAATTTCCGTTAGTACTCTATCTGGTGTGTAAGGTGATTCAGTAATTCGTATTCCAATGGCATCATAAATAGCGTTCGAGATGCAGGGTAATGGTCCGTTTATATTAACTTCAGCAACGGATTTTGCGCCAAAAGGTCCAGAAGGTTCATAAGTTTGTATAATAATGGTTTTTATTTCTGGTAAATCAATTGGAGACAAAATTTTATAATTTCCAAATGATGGATTAAGCATTTTTCCTTTTTCATTAAAGATATACTGTTCATAAAGAGCATAACTAAGACCATTTACTAGGGCACCTTCTGTCTGCCCAATAACCAATTTGGGGTTAATTGGAGTTCCAGCGTCCACTCCTACAACGTAACGTATCACTTTGACCTGACCAGTCTCTATATCAACATCGATCTCAGCAAAATGTGCAGCAAAGGGCGGTGGAGATTTTTTAGACAATTCAGAAGCTACAGCTCCAATTTGTCGCTGGTTTGATGAATATAACGATTTTGTTCCAATTTCAGCAAGGGAAATTGATACATTAGTATTTTTATGCTTAACTTGCCTATTATCTAAGTATAATTCTTCCCGAGGAAGATTTAGGAGTTTTTCAGCATATTCCAATATTTGAGCTTTTATTTTCTTAGCTAAGTTAAGAACTGCTTGGCCAGAAAGGTAAGTAGTACTACTTGCATATGCTCCTTTGTCAAATGGTGTTATATCAGTATCTGAAGACAAAATAATGACATCTGATATATCTATTGATAATTCTTCAGCAAATATCTGTGAAAGAATTGTATCACTCCCAGTCCCAATATCAGTTGCTCCTACAAAAAGATTGAAGGATCCATCATCATTTAGTTTTGCATAGCTTCCAGCCATATCAATATATGGAATAGATGATCCTTGCATTAGAGTTACCATCCCAAAACCCCGCTTTTTAGTATTTGTACTATGTTTCTTTTTTATTTCTTCGCGATTCCACCAATTAATCCATTCGGCTCCCTTTTCAATGCATTCTGTTAAACCAACAGATTCCATAATTTGTTCGTGCCCTTCAGTTCCTTCTCCAAGAGCTTTAAAGATAGGAGATGTTTCTCCCTCCTTAATATGATTCATCAGACGGAATTTTGCTGGATCCATCTTTATACAGTGGGCTAATTCATCCATCATTATTTCCATTGCGAATGCTGACTGAGTTCCTCCATATCCTCGATAAGCACCTGCTACTGGTAAATTTGTATAGACCGTATTTCCAACAAATCGGATATTATTGCAATGATAGAGGGGAAGAGATTTACTACCAGTATTGCTCATTACAGTTAAACCATGAGATCCATAAGCACCTGTATTACTTACGACTTGCATATCCATCGCAGTAATAGTACCGTTATTTTTTACACCAGCCTTAAACTTTATAGTCATGGGATGTCGTGTTCGAGCAGAAACAAACTCTTCTTCACGTGTCATTTCAAATTTGACTGGTCGTTTCAATCTAAGAGCAAAAGCTCCAGTAATTAGTTCAGTTACCACTTCTTGTTTTGTTCCGAATCCACCACCAATCCTAGGTTTAATCACTCGGACGCGTTTTAAAGGAATTTTTAAAACAGAAGAGATAATCCTTCTTGCATGGAACGGTACTTGAGTGGCAGTTCTGATTGTTAATCTGTCATACTCATCTAAATATGCAATAGAAATATGTGGTTCAAGTGGGCAATGTTGACCATAATGATTTCGTGTAATTCGTTCAATGATGTGATCTGCTTCTGCAAATCCTTTTTCTATATCACCGCATTCGACATCTAATGAGGCTACAAGGTTTTTACTTGCATTATATTCAACTGGAATAATATACATTGCTTCCCCTTCATCATGGATTACAATCTTATTTTCATAGGATTCATCCCAATTAAATATTGGCTCTAAAACTTCATACTTGACATTAATAAGGGAAACAGCTTTTTCAGCAATCTTATTTGTTTCCGCTGCTACAGCTGCAACCCTATCACCGACATATTTCACCTTTTTATTGAATATTCGAGTATCATATACTGAAGGTTCGGGATATCCTTGTCCAGCAGTTGTATGAAGGACTTGAGAAGCATTTTTGTAGGTTAATATGTCAAATACTCCAGGTAATTTTTCTGCTTCACTTGTATCTATTGATAAAATCCGTGCATGCGCATGAGGACTATATAAACACCTGACATGGACTAAGTTTCGGAAGTCTTGATCATCGGTGTATAAGGGTTTACCCAAGGCTAAACTAAGAGCATCAATCTTTGGAATACTTTTTGTTACAACTTTAAATTGCCGAGTCATTTCTTTTCACCACGAATTATTTCAGCTGCTTTTAAAACTGCTTCAATTTGTCCACGATACCCAGTGCATCGACATAAATTACCATCAAGAGCAGATTTAATTTCATCTCGGGTCGGATTTGGGTTTTTATCAAGTAAGGCTTTTGCAGAAAGTATCATTCCAGGGATACAATAGCCACATTGAACCACATTCTCCTCAACAAATGTTATTTGAACAGGGTGTGGTTTTTCTCGTGTTCCAATTCCTTCAATGGTTATAATTTTCCCTTCATGAGCTTGTGCAGCCAGAATAATACAAGATTTTACTGCTCTCCCGTTGAGTATAACAGTACATGCACCACATGTCCCTTCATTACAACCAAATTTTACACCTTTATATCCTTCCCTTCTGAGTACATCAAGTAAAGTTTCGGAGAGGTAAATTTGGAGTGTTTTCCTCTCTCCATTAATTGTTACATTTATTTGATGTTTCAAGTAGTTTCCTCCTTCATTTCATTAATGAATCGTTTTAGAAATACTTCCAAAATTGTTGTACGATATTCTTTTGAGGAACGAAAATCTGCTACAATCGATAAATTTGCCCTTAATAAGTTAATAAGTTGCTGCGTATCTATTGTATTTACTTTTTTACCTATTAGTGCTTCTTCAACTGAAGTTATACGTTGAATATTAGTGATCCTTGACACTGCAAATTTTACATCTTTAATAATCCCTAGTTCAATATTTGATGAGAATGCAAGGGTAAGCCATGCGTAATCAGCTTTCGTTAAACAAAATTTTTCATAACGAGTAAATAAAGCTGAATTTATAGGGAAAATTACTTCTTTTATCAATTTACCTCTTTGAAGTTTTTTCATTTCAAAAAAGTTTCTTGCAGATATCCTTTTCTCCTCTTTTCCTTTTTCAATAACCATTATTTCCGCATCTAAAACAAGGAGTACAACTGGAAGTCCTACCCATGGTATTTTTCTAGCAATATTTCCTCCAAGAGTGATTTTATTTCTTAGAGGGGTATCAGCAATTAATTGACAAGCTTTTGTTAGTATTCCTTTACCAACTTCTAGACAGAGTGGAGATTCAATTATTTCAGTGATAGTGGTCGTACTTCCAATTCTAAGAGAATTTTTCTCTTTTTTAATATAATTTAGCGGAATTCTGGTAATATCAACCATTTTAATTGGAGATTTATGTTTCTGTGTTGCAATATGTGTTCCTCCTGCAATTATTTCTGTATCATTCTCAGATAGGAGGATTAGTGCTTCATCTATTGTAGTTGGATAGATCCATTTTGTAATTTTAGACATTTTTAGTTATCCTCCGCCAATAGGGAGAGTTAGGAAAACATGATCACCATCTTTGAGAATATAGTCATTCAGTACCCGAACACCGTTTACAATAGCAACCATATGTTCAATATCTTCTTTTTGAAATCCAATGAACTCTATTAATTGCCTAAGATCAAGTTGATCAGCTATTTCGACAGTATTTACTCTTTTTTTCGAAGGAAACGGATTTCTTAAGGTAGCAACTAATTCTATAACTATTGTAATCATGCTATCAGTCGAAGTTATTTATCCCAAATAAAGTTTATTTTCCTTCCAACCCCTTTTTATATTAAGGCGGTTTCCATAACTAAATATCATTATTGAAAATCCTTCTGAAGGGAAATGGAGATTTTATGCATATTAAGAGTCGACAAATTTATGTACATTGTGTTTTACTAGTTCCAAATCTTTTGGATCGTCAATATCAAAAA
>NZ_CDLCQJ010000012.1:0-4344 GCF_975850365.1 Candidatus Hodarchaeum mangrovi
AGCAAATGCCATTTTTTTCACCTTTTCTCCGTATAAGTGATTGTTCTGGATTTCGACATCTAACAGAACAAATGTCCCGAAAAATCTAATACTTATAAACTTTTTCTTTCTTCTTCAAAGTATTGACCAATTTATTCTGAAGTGCCTCTCTACTAGTATGTGGTAAGATCAAAAAATCAATGAAGTGAGTGTCTGTTCGCTTCCAAAACTTACCTTTGTTAGTTTGTTTCTTTTTCCTTTAAAATTTTTAATTTGTCATTTGCCGTTATTATTTTAAAAACAAAAGTCTCTTCACAATAGATTTTACTAAAAAAAATTCTAGCTTATACTTTGTGAGCTATTTTTAACATTGAAATAATACATTGTCCAATACTGGTTGGTAAGTATTTGCTTCAGCTTTTCGTGTTGAAATCTAAGAGATTGTCCAATTCAGTTTGGAAAAAAGTAATTAAGCATCTCAAGGAGGTTTCTTTTTTCCTTATCTTGTCAATATAAAGTCAAAGATTAATAAAGTGCTTTAAGGAAAATCCAAAGATAAATAGGGAAACATGGGACCTAATTAAGGGTATCAATGAGAATTTTTTAACTTATTTCTGATTTGTACAATTCGTGATTCAGTTTCATTATCATAAAATTTACAGGTGATGAAGGAAAACCCTCTGGGATCAGGAAATAAATGTAAATCGAGTTTATCAGTCTTTATGATTGAATATTCATCCTGTTCTGTGAACGGGGTTTTAAATTCTTTGCTGACTTCTTTTAAAAAGGTTTTTCCAAGATCCCAAGTATTTAATTTAAATTTAATACGTTTTATTTGAGATTCCTCCTTAAATAGGCTAGAATAAGTACGGAACTGAAAATAATTGGAAAATATAATGGAGTTTCATTCGTTGTATCATTTTTAGTTTTTAAGGGAATAAGTGGAACACTCCCTTTAGGATCAGGTGAACCGAATATGAAATCAGATGCTTTATTTGTATCAATATGAAGCATTTTCCTTAGTATAGCTTGACCTGATCCAGGAATGCTTAATTGTTCAGAACCATCAGGAGCGGGAATTCCATATGCTACAACATCATAGAATTTACCTAAAGGATCAATTAATTGGACATAATCTCCACCAGTATTAACTAGAGTAAATCCTAGCTGAAAATCTCCCACATTTCCATAAGCATTGTTATATCCTGCAAGACTCTTCGCAATAATTATAGAACTGTAAGCTGGAATAGTATAATTATATGGAAAAGTCAGTAGAATATTATTATCACCAATTTTCCAATTTTCAATAAGTAGATCAAATGGGAAGCTATTTGTAAGCTCTATATATTCTCCTTCTGCATCTGAGACATCTGTAGGATCAGGTAATAATTCTGTTATTAAAAACCTCCAATTATCACTTGAATGATAATTAGCGATGTTTACTGTAACTTTATCAAAGAATACATTGGAATTATTACTAGCTTTGACTTCAAAGGACTGGATACCATTTTCCAACGCTGTTGTATCATATTGAATTGAAAAAGAGCTTTCAGAGGATGATACCTCAACCCATTCTGATGTTCCCCATCGATATGATAAAGTGGGATTTTCTAAACCAATAGATTGAGCATTCAGTGAAACTATACCAGATATTACTTCTGCATGAGTAAAACTTGTTTGAAAAACTCCTATTGGTAAATCCCAAGCCGATCCAACAGCTATATCGGATTCCCAGACAGATTTGAAGAAATCTGCAATATCAGGGGCATTATGGACTGCAATACCCATGTCCCGATTAGCCTCTGTTGAAGTGTATTCATTTTTTTGCGGTGTGACACTACGAGGACTCCAATTTCCAGAATAAACAAATACATGTTTTCCATCAATAATCCAATACTTGGCATGATAATAACCATTCACTTTATTCGCATCGGTTGTAGAATTATAAACAGGGATTAAATTATTAACTAAGGATATAGCTGCATTTTTGGTGTCAATATTCTCTGATTCTCCGAAACGTCTATTAGAAATTAAAACCTGAATATCAATGTTTGGATTGTTTTTCTTCAAGTCAATCAATGTATTATTAAAATCTGGACGACTAATAGTATACATAGAAACATATATTGATTCCTTAGCGCTTAATAAATATTTAAAAATTGTTTCATCTGCACTATCAGGATTTGTAAAAAGCGTCATGTTATAAATTCCTGTAAAATTAGCTTTTGGAATGTTTGTATGACTCGGATAGCTTGATGCAATGAAATTTTCTTTATCATCAGGTTTTCCAACAAATTTTCCTTTCGATTTTATAGGAATAGTATTTGAAGGATCAACTCCATCATTCCAGTCACGATTAAATATAGTTGTAAAGTAATTTGCTACATTAATATTTATGATGGCGAAACCTGCTTCTCTATTCTCGGTAAAAGCATTTTCTCCAAAATTGATTGAGGATAGAAGAGTAACTTTATTGTCAACAACAATCAGCTTATTATGGGTGCTTGATAACCAATCGTTATCAGGGTTATTATCTTGACTTCCCATCCATCTAATATCAATTCCTAAATTATTGAAATAGCTTGTAATATCATCTGAATCCGAATCTTCACGGACTTGAACTCTAATATTAATACTTCGATTATGTGCAGCCACTAAAGCACGAACGAGCGGATTAGAATCAGATATCCAATCTCCTGAATCAAATTTAGTAATGTACTGATTCTGAAGAATAATACTAGTGTTAGCACGATTAATCCATCCCACATGAATATCTAATGCATTATCAGGCGTAAACATGGGGCTTATTGTCATTATTTCTTTGATGTTTGTTGCATTAAAAGATGGGATATAAGCTTGACTTATTAAAGGTTCTTTTACCATCAAAGGAATATTATTATTATTTATAGAATAATGTGAAGTCGGTAGTGATGACAATACGCAACTAATCAGAGTGATTATAAAGAGATAAACATACACACGATTTAGCATCTTAAACACCATAAATCTAAACAGCATTGAAAGAAATTTCTATGTAATTCTATGATATATTGACCACAAATTTTTGGCTTTAAAAACCCGACTTTATTAAGTTCGTGACGTAAAAAATCAAAGAGAAGCAATTTTAACAGTATAAAATGATATTGGAAAACAACAGTAAAAGTCTAATAGAGATATTTTTTTAATAAAAAATTAGGATATAAACTTAGGAGAAAATGTCATGGAATCCTTATTATTAAAAAATGGTCTAATTGTAACAATGAATCGAAACAATGAGGTGATAGAAAGGGGGAACTTATATATTGAGGATGGAAAAATTCTTGAAATTGGGGAAAAAACACAAAAAAAGGCGGATATCGAATTAGATTGTAATTATCAGATAATTTTTCCTGGATTTATCTGTGCTCATACACATCTATATTCTGCCTTACTAAGAGGAGCACCAATGAAAATCACCCCTCCTTCTGATTTTACCCAAAATTTACAGCGTATTTGGTGGACTATGGATGAGGCATTGTCTCTTGAAGATGCTTATACATCAACTCTCTACGCTGTACATGAATTAGCCCTAAATGGAGTAACTGCATATCTGGATACTTATTCTGGTCCAAATTCAATTGAGGGGTCATTAGACCGAATTTCAAAAGCAACACAAGAAGTTGGTTCTCGGGGTGTTATATGTTTTGAAGCTACAGAACGCAGAAGTCCAGAGGAAGGAATTAGAGGACTTGAAGAAAATCGACGCTTTATTCAACAGAATGATCCTCAAAAGACTCTGATTCATGGAATCTATTGTTTACATGCATCCTTTACTGTTTCAGATGAGTTAATTCATAAAACAAATGAATATGCTGAACAAACTGATTCTTTTAAAACAATCCATACATCGGAGGGCATGGCGGATCTACATCACAATTTGGAGAAATATGGTAAAAGAACGGTTGAACGGTTGTTCGATGAAGAATTTCTTGGTCCACGAACTGCATTAGCTCACGCAGTTCATATTAATCAGCATGAAATTGATTTAATTGCTCAAACCAATTCAAATATTGCACACAATCCCAAAAGTAATGAATTAAATGCAGTTGGAATTGCTCAAATCCCTGAAATGATTCAGAAGGGAATAAATATCGGCGTAGGGAATGATGGGTTTATTTATGATGCAATAGAAAACATGCGAACAGCATATCTTATGCATAAGCTGAATCATCTTAATCCAAGTCAACTTCCTACTCCCTTACAAGTCACTCAAATGATAACTATAAATGCAGCTCAAGCAATAGGACTTAAAGATCATATTGGTTCAATAGAAGTCGGGAAAGCAGCTGATTTTGTAATATTCGATTGTACTGCATTACCTACACC
>NZ_CDLCQJ010000013.1:0-3360 GCF_975850365.1 Candidatus Hodarchaeum mangrovi
CCTGTGAGCTTTATTGATATTTATACCAGGAATTGCTGCTAAAATGAGCAATTGAATATCTTCTATTGTTTGTTCTTTCCTTGTTACAGATGGTAATTGATAATCTGAGGATCTTTCTTCTTGTTCACGTCTGGCTAGCTGGAAAAGAAATATTGCTGATTCTCTTAAATTACGAGTAAAAATAACAGATAATTGATAATCTAAAAGAATAGACCCTAATGCACCCATAAGACTATTAATATGAATTTGTCTTGGTATTTCTTCGAATTCCTGCTCTATAAGAAGAATAGCGATTTTTTGTTGAGCTAACCTAACTAATTGTGATTCTTGACCTGAAGAAGAGGGTTTAAATAATCTGCCATCTATAATTGAATCAATAAAATCTGAATAAGTTTTATATTCAACTAAAACACGATCAGATAATAAATAATCTCCTGCTTCTAAATCCTTTGATTCTAAAATAGCTCCCATCTTTTTCAATAGTTTAGGAAGGCGATGAGAGGTCTCTCGTGTATCAATGATTATTCTTGGATAAAATTCTTGTTTAATCTGTATTGAAGATTTTTCTGAAGGTTCTTCATCTTGTTTAAAAAATTGATCTAACCTTTTTTGAGGTTCTAATTTTACTTGTTTATTAAGTAATTTGGGTAATTCCTCTTTCAAAAACCGTTTCATTTTAGATTGCTTTCGTTTTATAGCCCAATACATAGCTTCGTCTCGTGTTCCCTTTGTAACTAAGTGTATAACTCGAGATCTTCTTTTTCGACCTCTTCCTTTTCGTTGGATGGATCTTACTACTGAAGGGACTGAATCATAAAAAACGACTAAGTCACAGTTGCCAACATCTAATCCTTCTTCCCCTACAGAGGTACTTAACAGAATTTGAACATTTCCATTCTTAAATTGTTCAACAACATTTACTTGCTCTTTTTGAGAGAGTCCTTTATCCTCTTTGGTACTTGAATGTCCCACAAAGATAGCAGAGTCATAACCTGCATTTTTTAGCTCACTAAAAAGAAATCGGACAGTATCTCTATAATTACTGAAGATAATAATTCGTGAATCATTTTTCTTATTTTCAACTAGGACATCTTTTAGTTCCGCTATTAAATGATTTAATTTAGGATGAAGAAGTGGATTTTCAATAAGTCGATCCTCAATAGCTATTAATCGTTCATCTTCTAAAAATAATCTTAATGCCTTCGAGGATGTTTTTTTTCTCCATTTATCTATACTATTTAGAGCCTGAGGAAATCCTTGACTTTCAACTAATTCTTTGAGATGTTGAACTCGAATTAAATTTGCGCTGACAACTAAAAGTTCTCCAAATACAGAATCCTTTTTTGTTAGCCCTACTACTTGTTGATGAATGGCTAGTGCTTCCCGTTTTCCGATATATTTTGTATTAAATGATATAGGAACCTTATCTTTCAGAAGAAAGATTAAATTGTCTTCAAAAGATTGTAAATCTTTTAAAATTTCATTGTAAATTAAAGGTAATTCAATCCATATAACTTTAGGGGTGTGTGTAGAGATATATTTACCAACATCATAATCGTTCTCATCAGTGACAGATATCTTTGAGATTCGTAAATTTTCACAGACTTCTAGAATCTTATCGGGATTATTTCCAGGAGTAGCAGTAAAACCGACAATTTGACATTTTGCTTGAGCAGCAATCCCTACATAGGCATAATCACCAGTTGCACGATGAGCCTCATCAATACATAAGAGACTAATGTTTTGAATATCCAATCGATTATATGTTAGATCATTTTCTATAGTTTGAGGAGTACTAACAATAATTTTTATCCCTTGATACATTTCAGTTCTTTTTTCAGGAGAAACTTCTCCAGATAATTCTAAGACTAAATCAGGAGTCAGATTCCCAATATATTCAAGAAACATTTCCTTAATTTGATGAACAAGAGGGCGAGTGGGAGTAAGAATGAGTATCTGTTTAGATCGTTCTTTCTGTAATTTATACGCTGTAAGATAAGCCATTATCACAGTTTTGCCTAGTCCTGTGGGTAAAACCACTAGTGTGTTTCCAGAATTAGCTACACACTCGGAAAAGATCATCTGCTGATAAACCCGAGGTTCAGCCTTTTCAGATACTAGATTTGTCATAAATTTTACCACTCAGGATTTAGTTTTTACAAATCTTTCTTGAATAAGTTCAAAATATACTTTTAAAAAATCATCTCTCATATGATTCAGAGAAAATTTCTTTCTTTAGAACCTGAAATACTATTATTACTTTTAACCAGATTAATTGAGATTATGAGGAAATGAATACTTTACAAAATCGAAATTTAATACCGATTACCAATCTTAATCCCTTTATATCTTATAAAGGCAAATTAAATGTCATTTAGTGGTATATTTTTTATTTTCTAAAAAAATGGGATATAGGTTATTAAGATCTTTTCCTAACATTTATGCAAATTTGAAGCTGTTCTATGACTAAAATTAGAAATAGCTTTAAAAGAATAAGTTCTCTTAAAATCACTATATATAAGAGAAATCGAATTGGGAAAGAATATGGCTAATCAAGAAGAAATAACTAAAAAAGAAGAACCATTAGTTGAAATTAAAAGAAAAATCATTGTTGACTTATGGCGTACTCGTTTACATGGAGAAATTGTTGGAATAAAGCAAAAAGAAGAATATATGGCAAAGTCGAGACAATTCAATCGAGATCTTGAATTATTTGGTGAAGTAAAGGAGGAGAAAAATGGCGAAGAAGAGACAATTGGTTATGTGGGATATCGTCAAGGCTTATGGGACGAAGAACAGGATAAACTAAATCGTCGCTTAGTCATAAAACTCTTTTCAAAAAGCATGTATTATCAAGGAACTATTGAAGAGCTGATTGGTAGAGAATTTACACGATCTATTTCAGCACGAAAAGATTTTCCATGTTTCACAGTATTATTAGATAATCATGATTATCTTATCTCAGTAAATAAGACTCGTGGAGGGATATTTGTTCCAGAATGGTTTGTTTTCCGACTTACTACCGAAAAAGGATTGATTCCCATAATACTAAAACATAAAATAGGCCCAGGAATAGACTATCGCGTAGTTAACGCCATAGGACAGAAACAATTTGGTATGATTGATGGGAAAAAGTTTGACATTGGAGGAAAGTTTGTAATCACATTAAAAGCTAAAGAAGACCTTTTGGATAATAATATAATTAGAACGCTGATTTTATTCGCTGCTTCGTTGAAATTCCATAAAGATATTTATGATAAAATCAAAACAGGTGTCAAGAAAATGAGAAAAGGAGAATGGGAAGGTCCTATACTCTCAAATGAGGAGCTCTTACTTCTTCGAAATCCAAGGGCTATCTTA
>NZ_CDLCQJ010000014.1:0-2149 GCF_975850365.1 Candidatus Hodarchaeum mangrovi
AAGAAGTATTTCAATATTAAATTGGTAAAGCTACTGGTTTTTGTTTGTATAACTCACTTCGACCTCTCAACCAGCTAATTAATAATAAGAAAAGAATAATAATGTTTATTCCCATTGCGATAATCAATAACCACCCTCCTCCATCCTGTTCATAAATGAATCCAGCTATTGGACTTATTATTACTCCTAATGCTTGTATTGCCATTCCTAATATCGCCATCACTTTACCTGTATGTTTTCGAGGTAATTTTCGTCCAACAGCTCCCCAAGCTATTGTTCTCCAGATAACATCATTACCTGCTTTGATTATAACAGCAATAAAAGCTGTACTAGAAATAAGTGTCAATAAAAGTTCATTAGACTGAAAATTAATCCAGACGGGGAACATAGGAGAATTGAACAGTAAGAATATAGAAAATGGTAGAAATAAATAAGCTAAGAACATAATTTTAGCATCATTGGTAGTTCGGTCCAGAAGTGCTCCTGCAGCTAATCCCCCTATAATCCCTAAGATTGTTGCCCCTATCATCGTATAATTTAGTGTGTTATAGTTCATTCCTACCTCTTCATTTAGAAAGAAATTTTGAGCGAATTGATAATTAATATCACTGGCTACATCCAAGAGAAATACTATGAAAAATAGTGGAATCGTCGCTAACAACACTTTCAGTCCAGTAGAATACTGTATAATTAAATCTTGAGCCAATCCATTTTTTTCACTTATTTCATTAGCATTTTCTATCTTGATTTGTTCTAAAAAGATTAATCGAATTAAGAAATCTATCAGACTCGCAATTCCTGCCATAAAAAAGAATATGCGAAGACCTTCCACAAATCCATCTATAATCAAAAATCCAACTAGAAAAAGGCCCAAAATACCAAAAAATCCTGTTAATGTAAAAAGACTCGTACCAGTTCCCATCTGTTCTTTTGGTAAAGACTCAAACAGGATAGGGTCGATGGATGCTTGACAGAATTGTGCCAGTGAGAAAATTGTCCATACAAATATTAAACTAATGAATGTATCGACAAAAGGCATGAGAAACATCGCTATAGCTATAAAAAATTTATTAAAGGTAGCCATATAACGTCTGTGATGAATATGTTTATCTGCCCAATATCCTCCGATCATTGTGAAAAATAAGCCAATAAGCATTGACCAACCGTTTGCTATGCCTAATTCTATATAGGTTAATCCAACATCTCGAAAAAATAAATTTAGATATACCCATGCTGCAAGAAAAAGTGATCCTGTATAGTTTGTAAGAAGAATTACCACGAAATTTCGGGATTGGAAGACTTTTCTCAAGCTTTGAAGATAGGATTGGGGTTTTGTCTCTGTCATGATTAAATCGACGTTATCCCCCTATCATTATAAAACGATTTGAATGTGGTAATTAAACCGTTCAAACATTGATAAATAGAAATTTAGTATTTTGTTTCCATGATGAAGTATGTATATGTGCTAGTTCCAGAGGGTAAACCTTATCAATAATGAGATTATTATCCACTAATTCATGAACATCAACAACCATTCTTAAACCAAATTTGGCCCAGAATAAGGAGGAATTAATTTATGTTTGAAGAAACATTAGATCCCAAAGATTGGGAAGAACAGAGAAAAATAGGGCATCAGATTATTGATGATATGATCGAACATCTGAAAAATATCCGAGAAAAACCCGTATGGCAACCTATCCCATTAGAAATTAAAGATAAAATGCGAAAGCCAATACCTAAAGAACATCAGAAAATCAGCGCAATTTATAATGACATAAGAGAAATGATAATACCTTATACGCTAGGAAATACCCACCCCTGTTTCTGGGGATGGGTTGTGGGAACAGGTACGTTATTTGGTGCTTATGGAGACCTAATTGCATCCGCCCTAAATCAACCTTCTGGAGGGTTGGAACATATTGCAAATTATGTTGAGTACCAAGTTATTGAGTGGGTCAAAGAAATGTTAGCTTATGACCCACAAGCATCGGGACTGATAACTAGAGGGGCTTCTATGGCAAGTCTTGTCGGATTAACTGTGGCACGAAATCTAAAAACGGGCTATAATGTGCGAGAAAAAGGCTTACAATCATTAAATGCTAAAATAACATATTATTGTTCTACAGAGGGGCATAGCTGTCTTCAGAAG
>NZ_CDLCQJ010000015.1:0-87190 GCF_975850365.1 Candidatus Hodarchaeum mangrovi
ATACAGCCCAATCTCTAGAACACGTTTTTGAACTTAAACGTTCGCTTAAACAAATGGCATATAGACCAGTGGTGGCCCTTAAAAGAACAGGTCAGTTAGAATTACGCCTCCGATCTCTTCGAAAACAGTTCTTAATCCCACGTCATCATTTAGACAAGATTTTCTTAGAGACAAAAAAAATTGAAAATTTCATTTTGGAGGAGTTTTTCTCTTATTCAGAAAAATTACATCGTATATATCGTTCTGTTCTTGGATTCGATTCAGGATTCTCCGATCTTCGAAATATTTCAATGCAATTCACTCTTTTTGAAAAGCAAATTACAAGTTTTGACCAAACCGTCCAAACCAAACTCGATCCTATTCAAGATTTAATTCACGAACTTGAAACTATATGTAATTCGTTTGAAGACATGGCAAAAAAATTATCGAGTTGTTTTGATATATTCTTCCTAGTTCCAGGAGAACTAGGGATTGGATACTTTTCAGATATTGATCTTAAGAAAAACAGAAGCCGTAAGAAAACAATTGACCTTGCTATTACTACTGATCGTATTGTGATGCTTCAAAATAAACGTTATAAAGTGTTTAGTAATAAAGCAATTATTTTTGATGAATTTCCTCCTGAAGATTTAATTGATGTACAAAAATCGAATTCAGGATTCTTTAAACGAGATGAATTATCAATAACGACAATCCAACAGGATTACATACTTCGGGCTGAGTCTACTATCTTATTACGTATCTTTGATTCACTTCAAGTAAGTTATTATGGACGACCAAGTGAGTTATATATATATGAACCTTTTCGGGACTGGTCTTCAGAAAATTATCAAGAAAAAATATTAAATGCTTTAAATTTTCAGATAGATTCCAGTAGAGATGCAAAAATTCATTCTGAAACACCAAACCAACATGATAAAGATCCAGAATTCGTGATTGGTGTTTTGCAAGATCGACTTCGTGATCTAAGAATTCGAAAACTAGCAAATGAAAAAGCTTTGCAAGAGTTGAAAGAAGGAAGAAAAAAAGTCCATAGTCGCGAATATTTCGATCTCGTAAGACAATTTGAGCTGGAATTAGCAAAATTGAATGAGGAGATTACAGAATTACTAATCAGAACAGGAAAAACAAATATTTTATAGACTTTATAGATTGGTTAATTCCCGTCTGAAATTTGATAACCAACGGGACGCCTGTAATTCAAGTTTTTTAAGCTCATCAGTCTTTAATAATTGACCTGGTTTTTGGCGATCCATCCAACCAATCCATTGACTTATATCTTGAGTTACCCAATGATCTTTTCCATATATTTTAAGATTAGTTAATATAGATGCTAATTCATCTAAATATGGTAATATTCGATCTACTGTTGCAATTGCCTCTAAATGTAGTAAGTCTAGGAGTTCGATTGTATTGGCCACAAAATCAGCAGCAATTGCTGGCAATCTTTTTATTTGGCTATAATCGATTTGATTCAACGGATTATCAGCATCACCTTCAGTTCTTCGTACTTTTTCTAAACCGAAAGGAAATTTGGACTCCATTGCCTCTTTTTTGATGAAATCATCCAAATTGAAATGGTATTGGTCTAGTGCTGCCCGAGTTTCAACAATACTGGATAAAAGGTTTTTGAATTGCCTATGATAGATATTTGGATCAATTTCACCTTTCTCAAATGTTCGTGAAAGAAGATCAAGTGTACCAATATCAGCATAAAGTCTAGCTTCTAGTTCCCATCGTTTTTTTAAATTCGGTGGAAAGGTCATTTGTGTCATCTTATCCTATATAATCAAGTTCTTTTCGGATTAAGTATAAGTCTTTGGAATATTTTTTATACAGACGGGAATATTCAAAAATTGATATTTCTCCAGCTGCATAACGATCCTCAAGAGAGGCTAATAATTCAGAAATTGCTATACGTTCTGATTCTAAATCGTCCTTGGCTGATCTTTGGGGTCGTTTTTCCTCGCCTGAACTTTCAGTTTGAACCATCTGTCGTGCACGCAATCTCGCTAGCTCTTCTTCTTTTTCCTGTAGAGTTTGGTTTAAACTGATGAGTTCTTTACGTAACGAATCGGTCTCTGCATTAACTGTAGGTTCGATATAACGAGGAGGTGACTCTGTGATTTTGATTACAGTATCCCGTACGGATCTAGCAGTTTCACCACGTGGAGCAGGTGGAACACGGGACATTAGATTTTTCAATGCTATTACAACTTGATATAAATGAAATTCCGCCCGCCAATTTTCTAAGATTCGTAATTGAACAAATCCATCCTCATCGATATTTGGATGATCCATCCAACCCACTGCTGTGACAACAGGAGGAACATTAGGAAAATATTCAGGTAGAAATATCTCAAAGGTGAACATATTTCGACCACGATTCGTTGTATATGTCAAAGTGCCTTGCCATTTGGCAAGAGAATCCTCAACAGGATTGAAACCTGATGCAGCAGTGTTGGAATAAACTAATTGTGCTTCACGCGCGAGTATAAAGTCTCTATCCATTTTTTTAACTCCTAACCTCGGTTTTATTTACAATACCAATCTGAGGAGGTTTTTTTCGAGTATTTTAAACGATTCAGATCATGTATATTTAATTTAATGAACCTTAAAAAAGACTCACAATAAGGAATGGGAATATTCCTAATTATCCTTTGTTAAGGATTTATTACCTCACAGGTTTCTTAATACATGAAATATTTAATTTTTTTTCTTCAATGAATATTTAATTTAATTTTTCTTTTTTAAAGGATTTGCTAGGAAATTTAATAATTCTTGTCCCAAAAGTTCAAACGCATATTCGATATTTAACCCTGTCTTTGCACTTGTTGGGAGATAATAGATTTTAAATCCACGATATTGCTTTGAAATTTGTGATAAACGACCAACAAAAATTCTTGCTTTTTCTTCAGAGACACAATGAATTGTACCATCGCAAAGATCAGTTTTATTTCCAAGAATCACAAGTGGGACAGGACCACGTCCATTACTCTTCCAGAGCTCATTCATCCATAAAACAATATTCTGAAAACTATCAGGTCTGGTAACATCAAATACGGCAAGTGCTCCAATTGCTGAAGTATAATAAGCCATACGAACTCCATCAAACCGTGGTTGCCCTGCTAAATCCCAGATTACGTATTTAATTCTTTTTCCACCAGCATAAATCAAAGATGATTTTTTTGCTGCCAAATCAGCCCCAATAGTCATTTGATAATCATGTCGAAAGCCTTCTCCAAGATAATGTCTACGAATGGATGTTTTCCCAACAGCACCATCACCAATTAATATTATTTTTAGAGTGTGCTCTTCTTGGACAAAATTGGCTTTTGCAGACTCTATTAACTGCTCTAATGCTCTACTTAATTCCTTATTAATTGAAGGTATTTGCTCTGGATAAAGCTTCAAGACTTCAACAATCTGGAAAGCTAAAGGAGCTGCTTTATCACGTGGTACAAATTTAGAGGTTATGATTGAAATAATAAAATCTTGAATGATGAAGAAATGTATCGTTTGATTTTCAAGGGAAAGTTCCTCAAGCATTTTACCTAATTTGTGATGAACATAATTATTAATTGCATTTAAGATAAAACCAGTAGTTTCTTTATAATCGTTGCTAACCTCAGAGGGAAATTCAAATAAACATTTGCCATTCTGTTTGTAGCAGGAAATGAAATGAATTTCTTCTACTTTTTCTGGTTTTTCTAACCCAAATTTGCGAAATTCCTCTATTTCTTTTTTACTAGCCATTTCCCCCTCTGAATAAACAGTTTGCAATAAATTTAAATAATCGCTACGTCCTGACAATGCTTCTTCCAAGTCAACTTGAATTTTTAACTGAAACTCTTCCATTTCACTGGCAATTGATTCGTCTAAAACTCGGTCTTCTAGAGATTGTTTCTTTTTTCTTTGTAAAGTATTAAAGGACGAGAGTTTTTCTTTCATTGACCGAATTCTCCGGAGTTTTTTCTAGCGAATTCTAATTTTAATTTAAGAAATGCATTTAAGCTCTTTAAGCGTTTGTTAATCAAGAATTCACTTCTCTCTTAAAATCTTACAGTTCAATTAATCAATATTGATATGACCAAGATTTATTCCACAATATATTCCAAATTAAGTGTTAAACTTTATTTACCTTTTAAAAAAACTGACTCAATTTTTGTAAACAACCAAGGGATAATTAGAGCTAAAGTAAAAGCTAAAATGAAATAAGAGCAATAGTCTACTAAAGTACTCACCCAAGGTACTATACTTTGAGAATTTTCAAATAATCCAGAAACCTTATCCGTAAAAAAGTAAAGTAATACAACTGAAGTGAATCCTATAATTATTCGTATGAGTAAACTTACTGGTTGCCTTCCATAGATTTTAAAATTAATATATTGGTCTTCAAAAACCTTTCCAACTATAATTCCACCAAAGATACCAGGGTACACTCCTAAATCACTGTTGTTCCAAAGATCTGTAACGAGTGCACTTCCAAATAGAAAAGTAGTTAAATAAACAACTCCAAATCCTAGAATAACTAAGATTATACTACTTAAAAAGCCCAAAAATATCTTTACTTTGTCTGATTTTTGTGTATAATAACTTCCATATCGCTTATCAATTTGAACATACAATAAAGCTACCAGAATACCAACGACAACTCCAATAATTATATCACTAGGCCAATGTACACCTAAATAGCTTCTACTGAGAGGTATGGATATTAATAATACTAATCCTAAAACTAGAATTGAAAAATTCCTATATTTCTGGAAAACAAATCCCCATAAGGTTCCTTGAGTTTGAGAATGTCCAGAAGGAAATGAATATCCACTAGCACTCCACGTAGTTTCTCGTAATATTTGTGTAGTAACCTTAAATTTCTCATCATATATATAAGGACGAGGATTATGAAAAAATATCTTCAATATTGAGTTTAAACAAGCTGATAACGTAATTAGATAAATTATTTTTAACATATATTCCTTATTATAAGTATAATAGAGTAGTACCATTACTATAAGAATTGGTAGTGTATTTCCAAATGTGGTTACAACTCCAAAGTAAAAATCTATAATATCATTAGAAAAGCTTTGAATAAATTCGAGTATTTGTTCACCAAATAAACCAAGGATTAGATCAGACAATTTATCACAGCCTTTTATTGCTTTGACACTGAAAATTCTTTCAAAACGCTCAATTACCATTTTTTTAAGCTTTTTCTTAGATAAAGTTGGGGTATCTTTTGGTTAATTTCCTAAAAGCTTGAACTTGATAATTTTAATTTTATCCTGTTTTTTTCAATTTCACACAGCTTTTAAATAACACAGTTCTTAACAAATGTAATATTGATCTTATATTTTTAACTCAAAAATTATTGCTATTAACCATTCAAATGCTGTCTAAGATTTATTTACAGGTGAAGATTTCCCAATGTCAGAATCTGAATCATTAGTTTGCCCTAATTGTAGTGAACGAAGTCCTGCAGGATATATTCTTTGTCCTTATTGTGGATTCGATTTGACTAAGATTGTTAAAGCCGCCCAACGAGTCCGAATAACTTTTAAAGAAAGCTTTTCTCGTATTTGGAGAGGATTTTTTGACCCTCGTCAAAGTAAAGGACTATTCAATGAGGTTGGGGCTAATCCTGACAGAAGAGGGGCAATTTTAACTTTAATACTGGTATCAATGGCTTATGCGAGTCGAATTGGAGTTTATGCTATTAAAGTCTCAAGCACCACCTGGCATGATTTTCATTTCTGGTATGCTTTATTTTTTCCATTTGTTGTCTGGCCTGCCTTCTTTTTATTAGCTCTTTTTGCTTGGTTTATCCTTAGTACTGCTATATGGCTTCTGGCAAAAACTTTAGGGGGAAAAGCAGGATATCGGGAAACAATGAGCGTTGTTGGCTACTCAGTAAGTCCACTTATTTCTGGATCACTCATCATCAGTCTTATTATTGTTCTTATCGGACCACCAATCAGTAGTATAACCTCAATAACTTCAGATCAATTCATACTTTTCGAATTTTTATATCTCCCATTCATTGCTTTGGCTGCTTACCATTGTGGAAACGGATTAAGGGCATCCCATCTTCTAAGCGAGCCATATTCCTACTCAATTAGTGGTTTAATGGCATTATTATTTATTATCTTCTATCTACTCCCCTTGATACTGTAAAACATTCGTCGACTTAGAATTTGAAAGTGAATATTCAATCAATTGATGAAATAATTAATTCAGATATATTTTAAATTTTAATGGCATTGGGATTGAAGGATCAATCACCCGAAATATTTCTCCGTTATGAAATTCAGTTCCCATTAGTGCATCTGTTATAACCATATGTTGGGTTTCGTACAGGATTTTTATTTCAAGCCCAAGATTAAAAGAATATCTTAATTGTTCAATAAAATCAGAAAATCTTTGATCTTTAGAAGAATAAACTGGTATAATGTCTAAATGATAGGTATCGGAGCATACAAAACATGTTTTTCTCCTTTTGAGTGGTACAGATGTGAATTGACCAGATTCTCCGTCCCAAAATAAGAAATTATTCATTGTTGGGATGCCATTGATAATTTTTAAGGCCTCTTGTGCCATTAATCCTCCAATGACTAACGAGACACTGGATACAGATGGGATAAATTTTTTTTCTTCAACCACCTCCCGAATTTCCTTTCTTCCCTCACCAAAAGGTGTACAAGCTTTTTGTAGCTCCTGTTCTGGGATTAAAGATTGACATTCTAAACACGGGGTATGATAAGGAATGACAACTTGGATATTACCGAGGAATCCATACATTCCTCCAGATATCAAAGGAATTTTTGCTTTCACTGTGAACGCATTTAACCATCTACGAACTTTAAATGTATCTAATCCTTCAACTATAACATTAGATGTTGTTAAAAGATCATGAGGTACTTTTTCAATTGCATTTTTTATTACTTCAATCTCAATAGAAGGATTTATGGCTCTCAGTGCTTTAGCGGCAACATTTACCTTCGGTTTTCCAACATCATCCTCATAATAGAAAAGTTGCCGATTAAGGTTACTTACTTCAATTGTGTCAAAATCTATCAAAATTAATTTTCCTACTCCAGCCATTGCAAGTGAAGCAGCAACAACTGTTCCTAGAGCTCCAAGACCAACAATAGTAACTGTACTTTCTTTTATTCTTGTTTGGTCCCAATTTTCAATCAATAATTGACGTGCATAGCGATCAGTCATATATTAGGCCCGCGGATGCACGTCTTTCTCTGAATCTTAAATTTCTACCTTTTCCCACCAGTGGTTCGTGTAATCATGTACAGCTTATCATGTTCTTGAATCCCAGCTGTCTTTAAAGTTTCGCTCTCATCAAGTTGTTTTCCTTGAAAGACTAGAATAACGGTTCCTGGAGGGATTCTATTTTCACTAGCAACTCTTCTTTTAATTGCTGCTATAGAATCAGTCATTTCACATTCAAGAGGTATTTCTCTACCGCCAATTGCCTGAACAATAGTGATTTGCATGTTCTTCACTCAAATATTCGCATTGTAAAAGATTTGTGAGTTACACTTCATCTCTGCCTTTTAAAATATATGGAATGGGGTACACAAATTATATACTAAATAACTCTATCGAATTTTTTCTAATCGAAAGGATAGATTTAATCATCTTCTGGTTCAATAAAACTGATTCCATCATTTGTAATTTCATAGCGTAGAGTTTTAGTCGTGTGATTAGTACCACGCATCTTAGTGATTCGAAGGATTCGCATCATTTCCCCACGAACAGAAAGCATATCAAGATGAAAAATAGAATCGGCGATATACTCTTCTCCAAACAAAGTATGATCAGAGGTACTTGATAATTCTGATATTGCTATTGTAGTAACGTTTAAGGCAGCAATATTTGCCAAAAATCCAGTTGCTAATTTTCTTAAAAAACCATAGTCATTTCCATAATCATAAAATCTAAATGCAGCTAGGGGATCTATTACTATTCGTTCAATTTTCTTTTCCTCTACTTTTTGGGATATTAAATAAAAAATTTTATGTAAGAAAGTAGGTAATGATGTCTCATCATAGGGAACCCCTTCTACATCCAACATCAATTCAGTATCCTCACTATACGAAAGACTATCAGGATCCCATAATTCCCATCCAGATGGCGTAAAGTCAAGCATGATTACTTTTTCAGGTTCTGCAAAATAATTGTGATCGAAAAAAGAAAAAGAACTTGCATCTCGTCGTATAGCCCATGGTGGTTCTTGCATTGCTACTAATAATCCATTTTCATTTCGACGAGCTCCATCAAAGAGAAAATGTAATCCAAAAATTGTCTTACCTGCTCCTGCAGGTCCTATTAGCAAATTAGTAGTTCCTTTGATAAAACCACCTTGAGTATAAGCATCAATAAATGGTATTCCTGTTGTTACGCGCACACGTTCAAACAATGAATCTCACTCTCAAAAATCAGAATATTTTATCTCCAAGTGAAACCTACGGTGAAATATTATTCATTACCCATTCAGAATATTAATCTCATATAAAAGGTAATTTGTATGGTATTATAATCTTCTATCTATTTTTTTAATTATTATCATATACTATAGAAATCAAAATCACTTTTGATAGTTAATATTCTGCTTACTAGCTTCTAGCTGTTCAATAAAGTACCGAAATGCTGATTCCAAATTTTCACCACTTCTTATTCCACCAGGATCAGCTGCTACTGTTCCAAAAATAAAGTAGTTTCTCTTTTGAAGTTTTTGAAGTAAAAAATGCCTTTTAAAAAAGTCTGGATATAGAGCATTTGGTAAATCTTGCTTATTAGCTATAATAAGAATCGGTATATTTTCAGAAATAAGTTCCAACGCATCTTGTAACCATTGTTCATCATATTTAAAATCACGACGGGAACTGTCAATAACAAAGACCAATCCATCTGCGTTTTTGACAAATCTTTCATGATAACGCATATCTAGGAATTTCCTCTGACCCCCAACATCAATTAAACTGATAACTGATCCATCTAAAACAACATGACTAATTCCGAAAGCAATTGTAGGCCTGATGTTGCTAGGTGGAGGATAACCATGCTCAAGATAAAATGCGATGGAAGATTTACCTACACCACTAGTTCCTAATAAAACAACTGAATAAATTGTTTTAGATGGTAATTCCATATATATATTATCCTGTCTGTTGCCTTTTTCAAGAAAGAAGCAAAAAAATCTAGATTTTAGAGACGAAACATTAAGTCAAAGATTTATACGTTTTAATCAGGTTTTTAAGTTTAAAAAACTGACTAAATATTTTTGTACCGATAAATCACAAAAAAAGCTTTTTTAGGTATACTTCTAACTTCATTTCACAAGATTTATGAGTTTGTATTAGAAAAAATAATATGTGAATTTTAATGCCTGATGATACTCGAGAAATCGAGATTGAATCTCTGAAAACTCCAAAAGGTGATGTTCCAACAATAAAAGGATTGGAAACAGCGTTGAATGCAACTTATAATGATTTCAACAGTATAAATACTTCGTTATCACAAATTAATAAATCTATTACAAGTATTTTTGAAAAATTGGAATTCTATAATACTCAAATGAAAGAATTAAGTGAATCAATTACAAAATTAGTTGTTTATTTAGCAAAATTGGAAGCATCTATTGATAATACCCAAGATCTAACTCAAAAGCACTTATTCATAGAAAAAACTGATTTAATAGCTTTAAAAAATGATTTAGCTGGAATACTAGAACAATTACAACATGAGGTGTTCAGAAAATCCATTCAAGAAAAATAATTATAAAAAAACGCACAATTGAAAAAGCACCTTCAAAAAAAACTATTTTTTTACCAAAATCAGGATTTTTAAATTCTTTAAATAATGATATAAAATTAAAATCTAGGACTATTGGAGACTGGAATCCCTTTTCTCAACCTCAACAATGTATGATTTGTTGGAAGCCTGTTGAAGTTGAAGGAAAAGATATACGGAATCATATGCAATGTAGGCATTGCCATCGAATAGCTCACAGAGATCATCTCCTTCAATGGCTTGAAAAAAAAGATTATTGTCCTGTCTGCAAAGGAAAATTGTGAGAATGAACGTTAATCTACCTGGACTTATTAAAGAAATCATTTCAGATATTGAAAATCTCTTGAATAAAATGAATTTTGATCGAGGCCTAGTAAAACCAGTTAAAATTAGAAGATCACATAATAATATTATTGTAACATGGAATATATTCCCTTCTTCAACTCATATTGGCATATATACAAATCTTCAAGAAATAATTTCAAAAAATTTGTTTAATATCAATGGAGAAATTTTATCATACAATATTACGGAGGGTTTAATTACTGATCATACTCATCATACCTTTAATGAATTTTTGATCCATCAAGGATCTAATTGGGATATCTATCTCTATGATCCTGAAATTTTTATATATATACGGTTGATTATTGAGTCGAATATAAAAACGGTGGATAAAAAATGGATTTCGCTTGATATTGACGTCATTGAGAAATCAGCTTGGTTTTTAGAATAATTTTTTCTGAATTATATGATCTTCCATCTTAGTGAATGAGATTCATATTCAACTAAACCTTCATTTTCTAACTCTCTGAGAAAAGCTGTGGCAGTTGTTTCTTCAACCCCTAATTCATCAAAAGGTGTGTTCCAGTCAATACCGAGAATCTTACAAAATTCCTCCGCTATATAACGAATTTTTGCCTCCCCAACACTTAACAAGACATCATAAATAGTATCTTTTGTGTGTTTATGCTCAAAAGTCAGATTATGGACGTATAAGTCAAATGGTTTTGGTACAGGACTTTGGTGAGTTGGACAAATATTCTCTGTTTTGATTTTACTCAATAGGTCCAAGACTTTGGCTCGTTTCATAGAGCTTCCAGTATTATCGATGAAAAAAGCAGAGTAATTTTCTGGATAAATGTTTCCTTCATCTCCGATGAATGTACATTCTCCCCTATAAGCTTGAATAATTATGGAATCGGCAGAATGTCCACCAGTATGTTGTAATATTAATTCCTCCCCACCAAGATCAAGGGTTTCACTTTTATTAAAAGTATATACTAATTCCTCCTTTACTTTACCAATTTTGGATAAGAGAGAAGACTTCATTGCTAAATTAAATTTTGAAACAAAAGGAAATTGCTTCTCTAAAATGAACTTTTGGCCCTCTTTCAAAGCTTCTAATCCTAATTCATGAACCCAAACTTGTGGTTTTATTTCAGCAAAAGCATTCATACCAGCCCAATGATCAGGATGAGTATGAGTTAAAATTAGATATGAAATTTCTCCCGGATCCCGACCTGCTTTCTTAATGTACTTGATGATCTCCTTTCCAATCGAATGTGAAGGAATATCGATAACTGCGATCTTTTCATCACCTAATATTAAATAACTAGAGAATAATTCGCCTTTTTTTCCTTTGTCACCAATTACTTGATATATTCCTGATACCCATTCAATAAATTCTACCATTGAATCTCACCACAGATTTTATTTATTTAGATCCATTCAATAAATTTGATTATTAAGTTTTTGCGATTGGGGAGAAAAAATGTCGAATAAATGATAGATTTTACAATTATTTCTTCTAAACGTTTCTTGAAGGTCAAAAAAAATGATTTAAAGTCTCTATTATCATAGACAATTTTAAAATAGTATAAAATCAAATATCTGAATGAAAATTTTTATTTAAAAATAAATAAAATAAACGTTTAGATTTAATTATAGCTTGAAATTGATTATTTCAAGAACATTCATAAAATTCTCTCGTTTTCTGAAGAACCTACTCATCTTTTTCCTTTAAATTCTTTTTAATCCATAAAAGTAACTACATAAAGAATTTAAAATAGGAATCTTTTAATAAAACATCTTACTATTTAGCTTTTTAGGACGCTTCAATTCAAATCATTACCTATTTCTAATTATATGATTATATAAAGATTTAATTACCTAAAAAAAATTAATTCAAAGGATGAGTAAGGATTATGAATATTGATGAAATAGTTGATAAGAAATATATACCAGTTATTGATCCTACTGCTCCTGATTCCCCAGCAGAGAAGGGAGCTAATGCATTTCTTGCTGAGTATGGAGGAATTGTTGAGGAAGTCGCTCTAGTCTGTAAAAAGGAGGATGGATTAGTCACATATCGCTCAGGTGCTGCACCAAGTGATCGTCATTATGAGAATTTCTTTACAGACTTCACAGAACTAGCAAATGATCTTGGAATGCGAACACATGCAATTTCCTATGCTTTTGGAGATTCTTATCTAGGACAAGATCCAAATTATTCAATAGGAAAATCAGATGGAACACGAATACATGATTATATCGATCCTGCAGTAGAAGGTTATTGGAAACACATGATTTATATCGCACGAGAAGTAGCTCGTCAACCTATCCAAAGTTTAATTTTCCAAGAGTTCCTATATCCAAGACAAGAATATTCATTTACTCGAAGATCCATTCGTAAATTTTCAGAAATCTCAGGAGTATCGCTTGATACAACTTACATTGATATCCAAAGAGATCCACAAATACAAAGAATGTTTGAGGAATGGAGATCAGAATTAATTACAACTGCTTTTCGTGAAACTCTTGAAATGGCACGTTCAGAACGTCCAGAACTTGATGTTGGCATGATTATTCCTGTAGATCCAGAAACAGATTGGAGTGAGGGATTCTACAGGCATTTTGGGATCAATCTTGATAAGATAATTGAAATTAGCGGATATATAATCTATCATTTAATGCCTTATTCGCCAATGTATCCTGAACCCAATACCCCAGGATGGGATTCTTTAATTCGTGCCATTAGAAGCTCGAGATTGTACGAGGAAAGCGGATATAAAAAAGCTTTATTCATATGGGGTTTGTCAAATGAAGAAGATGTTGAATGGATTGATAATCTTAAACGTGAAGTGAGGGCAGAAAGAATTTTTGCCCGTCTAGAGCATCCACCGAAATACACTGTTAAACGAGAAATTCACCGCGGGGTATAAAAGCATAAAATACCAGAAATTCTAATGCTCTTGGCTCCAATGAGCATATTGTTTTACATACTCAATGGCTTGTTTTTTAAAACTAATTGGATCTCTTTTCCACATTCTTGCAGCAGCACCGTTCAAGGGATCATCTGGATTTGGGGCATTTAATAGAAAGCGTACTGTTTCTATTACTTGAACTAAACTATATGCAGGACTCCATTCTTTCCCAAGGATACCAACACAAACTTTCTCTTTGAATATATTTACGTGCCATATGGGTGTTTTAAAACGAATATGGGGTGGTTCATATGGATAACGGCGTGGTATCTTAATTTCGATTAAAAAAACTCCTCCTTCATATAGTCCAGATCCTAAGATTTCTCCACGCCAATGGGTTAAATCATTATTCACTGTTCGGAAGGTAGGTTGTTCTCTTGTTAGTTCTTGGGCCTCAATAGCTAAACGGTCAAGCCATTCTTCTTCAGTAAGCATTTTTTAAATCGTCATCCTGCATCTATGACTGTTAAGACTATAGTAAATAGCCTATTTTGCCTCAAAAGCTTATTTAATACACTCATTATGGTATTATATACACATTTCTAATTGAATTTTAAAAATGGCTTTTAAAGCAAATTCTGATATTTACTTCTGATTAAAAGAAATCCTTTTCAATATATCTTTAGGCAAAGATTTCATATTTGTATAGGTTATTTCAATTAAAATGAGGAATAAAGAAAATGTCTGAGGCATATATAGATATAGTTGAACGATTTATTCAATTGCAGGAAATTATGAAAGAAGATGATAAACGGTTCAAAAAAGATCTGAAAAGAACCGCCCGAATAGCATCTCTTCTAGCCTATGCAAGCATATATTCAAGATTTGATCTTGAAAAACAATATAAAGTATATAAAGCAATGATTCAAACCATGTCAGAAAAAATGGAAGACTTTAAGACCCTTGGAGATCTAGTATTAGATATTGCTGCTACTTTGATCCTTGCATCTGAAGGAAACAAATACATTCGGGAAAAATAATAGCTGCATTTGGAGATTGAAATGGTTTTTGTATTTTAATTAACTCAAGGGTATAAAAAATAAAGAAAGAAAAAAGTCACTATTATTAAATGTCTTCCTTTCTTCTTAATGCCAATTCCATAAGTCTTTTGGATCAATCTTAGGTTCAATTCCATACTTTTGTTCTAATGGGTGAATTTGATCCATTTTTTTTATATCCACTTTTCCTGATGAAGAAATATCAGGTTTACCCTGTACTCCTTTAGGAGTTTGTATTCTACCAGCCATTCTTCTTACCTTTTCTCCATAAAAGTGCAATCCACTAGTTGGATTACGAAATAAATAATGGTTTAATTAATTGATAAAGGCATTTCATACCTCTGTATTGCGCTTATTACTTTTTTAATTGATTTAGTAAAAATTTTTCAAAGAAAATTCATAGCTTAAATGAAAGAAATCTCCCTTTAAAATAGGGTGTATTAAATTCTTATACGAATAAAGAATATAAAATAGCCTTAAAATAGAGTATAAAATTTATGAGTCCAGTTCTACATATTGCAGATGAAATAAATAAGAATTACTGTGAGAAATTTGTTCCAAATATTGAAAAAAAAGATTTTCATATTTTTATTGAAAAAGATATTTCTCTCTCAACCACTGTTAAAGCTGGATTCTGAGCAAGAACTTTTGTTCGAACATATCTTTCAAAATAATCTAAGTCAGGAAAATACTCCTAGTCTTATAACTGAAATTCCATTTCCCAAATTTAAATTTCTTTATTTCATCCTAAAAACGAAAAAAATGTTATTACATGGATCAAACCAAAAAAATTTGGAAATTCTCATACCTCAAAAGCAAACAGATTACAAAGGAAATGCTGTAAATGCTGTTTTTGCATCAGGAGACGCCATATGGCCTATATTTTTTTGCGATTTTAGATCAAAAGATATATAAAGGCGGTATTCGCAATGCATGTATAAAAATTCAGCACAATCAGCAAAAAGAGAGTCATTACTACTTTTTTTCATTAGAGAAAGCTGGTCTTCTACAAAAACCTTGGATTGATGGGATGATATATGTAATTTCGAAAGAATCTTTTAACCCAACGAGTACAGGTATCGTTAGGTTTGATGAATGGATGAGTAATGATCCAATTAAAATTTTAATGGCTCTCCATGTTCAACCAAATGATTTCCCTTTTTTAAATAATATTTCTGGACATTAAAAAGGAGAATCAATGATAAAGTCTTGGTTATTTTATAAATGGAGATTAAGTAAGCTCAAAAATAACAAAGAAAAATAAACTCACCATTTTATCTTAAATAAAATCTCTCGTTCTTCTGGCGTTTTAGCAAATATACCAATATTTCCAAGTCGAAGATTAATCAATCCTTCCCCCTTCATGACGAAATAGCTTTTCAACATCTCTTTAAAGTTAGGAGAACGATGTTTATTTAGTTGATAACTAGGAAAGAAAGCTAACAAGGTTGTAGGGATTTTAGGGTCTATTTCACTAATTAGTTTGGCAATCTGTTTGTGTTGATCAGATTCTACAATATCAGGTATATAAAGTGTTAAAACCTCAACAGTGAATTCTAAATCCTTCATAAGATCGAGAGAGCCTAAAACAGTTGTATTAGAAGGAACTCCACAAAGTTTCTGATAAGCTTGTTTGTTAAAAGCTTTAATATCCAGCCAAAACGCATCGATACCTCCTTCCTTAAGAACAAGAAGATTTTTACGAGTTAAAGCATAACCATTTGTTTCTAATAATACCCAAAGGCGATTCTGTGAAGATTGTTTAATTTTCGTTGCAGTTTGAGCATAGAAAGCAGGATGACAAGAGATATCTCCTCCAGTAAACGCAATAATATTTCTAGCAGGACCAAATCCTTGAGGTGAAAGAGCTATCTGTGATTTTCTCAGTTTCTGGGGACAATACTTTGATCTAACTCCAAATAAAACACATGACCCACAATGATGGCATAGATCTTCAGCATGATACATAGTTGCGCGATCGAAAGGTTCAAAGACTGTTACTTCCTGTAAATATTGAACACTTATTTTTGCTAACATATCGGAGCTATACCATATGCCATTGACATGTTTAGTAAAATCGGAGCTATGGCATTTCAAACAATTATGATTACACCCACTTTGATATATCGAAAAATAATCTTCAGGACGGGAAAGATGCATAGATTTAATTAAACGGGAATAAAGTCCTTTAGAAGAATCTTTTGATCTTTTCAAAGTTACTTGACATGCTGGTAGATATTTTCCCAAGGGAGTACAGGTCAAGCATGCTCCCTGTGATACATTTTGAGATTCTAGTAGACAGTTTATAGACACAATACTACTAAAACAACATTTGATATTTAAATATTTAAGTAAAATGAAAATAAAAGCAAATAAAAATTATGCTTTGTAGGAAATTATTTTTTTCTCTTGCTTTTATTTAATATCTTCATCAATCCAGCCGGAAACAATGGAGTTTCAGGGTTGGTAAAAAAGAATGAAATGGATTTCCAGACTATCTTAAAATTTCCCCACCCATCATTTTTTTCAAATCCAGTTATTTCATTTTTAGTATAAATATGAATATTGTGAAATTTTCCATCAAATGCAAAATCAATCTCATGTCCTTTCACTCCATGGTACCTAAAGATGTTTTCTAGGATTCCCAAATGTTTGATTTAATAAATAGGTTCATAAATTTCTTCAAGTATCTCTCTTTTTAAAGCTGCTTCCGCAGATTCACCAAATTTTATTTCCCCTCCCAGAGGACGATAGAAAATAAGGTTTCTAATATCATCTTTAACTTCAGCGACGAGAATTTGTCTATTATGTTAGGAAATATAAATTACATTAGGATAAATAGATTGTTTAATCATGGTTGTTTTAGAAAAAATTTCTCTTTGAAAAAATATTTTATGTTGTTGCTTTAGGTAAAAGTTTACATAGCTGAAGAACTTATTTTTAATAAGAATGAAGAAGTAGATAATATGTTAGGAGGGGGGAGGGAGGGAATCCTGCAGTTTTAGAAAAGAATTTCCTGTTCTGCAGAATTCCATGTTTTTTATTTCTTTTTTCGCCCTCTCGGCGCATTATGATGTCTTGTACAAATACTTGACATCATTTTAAGCTTATCATTCTTGTCTTAATATAGTTTTTTGCTTTTCAATTCGAAAAAGTCGTTTTGTTCTTCCTTTTCTAATTTTTTTTTTGGTATCTTCTACTTCTTCTGTGGCTTTTCTCAATCTATCTTCATTATTTTTTCATAATCTGGTTCCTCTTTACCAATCTTTTTCGAAATTTTTTTATATGTTCAATTTACGAGTGTTTTTTGAGGCGAATTTCAGTGTGGGATTACCAAATGCTTCCTTTATGAATATCCCTCCTTATTACCACGATCTATTGTACTGCGATCTCGCCTGTCATTGGTGTCTTTAGCTTTGTTTACTTTTATTTCTAATTATAATCTTTTATTGTGTTTAAGGTGGTTAACCTCAATAATCTGTCATAATACCATAGGATGTGACAAAATTGGAAAGCTTTTATGGAAAGAAATTTGTAGTATGTTCTGCTTGGCCATATGTTAATGCAGTTCCTCATCTTGGGACAGTTCTTCATTTATTGGGTGCTGATATCTATGTTCGGTACCTTACTCTTCGTGGTGCAGATGTAATTTCTGCAACAGGATCTGATTGTCATGGAACCCCTATTTCTGTTGCTGCACTAAATGAAGGAGTTTCACCTCAAGAATTAGTAGAGAAAAATCATGAAAAAATTGTATCACTACTGGAGAAATGGAATATTAATCTTAATTATAGCAAGACTGCTAATCCTTTTCATTATAAGTGGGTACAAGATTTTTATCACCGAAGTTATGAGAATGGTTATATTTTTTCAGAGGAAATTGAACAGCTTTATTGTGAGTATGACGAACAATTTCTTCCAGATCGTTTTGTTGAGGGAAAATGTCCTTATTGTGGAACTGCGGGAGCAAGAGGGGATCAATGTGACGCACCAAACTGTGGTAAGCCTCTAAATCCCATTGAGCTACTTGATCCACTGTGTAAAATTTGTGGAAAATCTCCAAAAGTTAAACCTACTACTCAATGGTATTATGATTTCTCTCAATTTCAAGAGATTCTAGAAAAGTACATTCGTCAAAATCATCAACTTCCTGAAAATGCTAGACGATTCTCAGAAAATATTCTTGAGGAAGGAATAAAACCACGAACTTTAACTCGTGATCTATCTTGGGGAATTCCTGCAGATAAAGCTATTCCTGGAGCTGAAGGAAAGTCTATTTATGTTTGGTTAGAAGCTGTTCTAGGGTATGTTTCAGCTTCAGCTGAATTAGGAGTTAATAAATATAATGATCCAGATTTTTGGAAGAAATACTGGTTAGATCAATCAACACGAACTATATTTTTTATTGGAAAGGACAATATTTTCTTTCATACACTTCTATTTCCTGCCTTACTTTTAGGCGTAAAAGATAGTTATGGAGCTCCCTTTGTTCTTCCTTATAATGTTAGTACAACTGAATTCTTACTTTTCGATGAACAAAAATTTAGTAAATCATTAGGAATTGGCATCTGGATTGATGATGCTGCTGAATTATTACCTACTGATTATTGGCGTTATTATTTAGCTGCTACACGACCAGAAATACGCGATTCGACCTTTTTATGGGAAGATTTTGAACAAAGGATAAATAGTGATCTAAATGATGTTCTGGGAAACTATATTCATCGTGTACTTGTATTACTACATAAGTACTTTGAAGGGAAAATTCCAGAGTGTCATCGATTAGATAAGGATGATCGTGATTTTGTTGAAGTAATTAACGCGATTCCTGATACTGTTGCAGAATATTTTGACCAATTTGAATTCAGAAAAGCTGTTAATGCTATTATTGAGTTTACAAGAGCAGCTAATGGGTATCTTAGTTTGAAAGAACCTTGGAAAACTATTGAAACTGATAAAATCTCTGTTGAAACGACTCTTTCACTCTGTACCCAATCACTTCGATCTTTGGCGATTCTATTGGCTCCTATTCTTCCAAGTATTTGTACAACTTTATGGTCTATTCTGAATCAAGAAGGAGAAGTTCACAATCAACTATTAGAGAACGCAGGAAAATTAATTCTTCAACCTGGTACAACAGTAAAAGAATCCGAACCTCTATTTTTTAAAATAGAAATACTAGAACTTCAAAATAAACTTAAAAAGCTTAGAGAGGAGAAATTAAAAATGAAATCTAATAAAACAATTAAATCTACAACCAAAAAATCAGACTTAATCCCTTTAGAGGATTTTCAAAAAATAGATATTCGAATCGGAACAATCATAGCTGTTGAAAAAATTCCTAAAGCAGATAAACTGTTAAAACTCCAAATTAATCTCGGTTCGGAGGTTGGAAATCGTCAAATAGTGGCTGGTATCGCTACGTTCCGAGAGCCTAAGAAATTAATTGGACAACGAATTGTAGTGATTATTAATTTGGAACCTGCAACAATTAGAGGGGTTCAATCCGAAGGTATGTTACTTGCTGCGGTTGATGGAAAAAAACTAGGGCTTCTTGTTCCAGACATTGAAGTTTCCAATGGAACTCGAATTAGCTAAATTTTTTAACTGCCCAAACCTCCATTTTTCCACTCACTTTCAAAATGCTGGATTGATTGTATGATAGATTGGGATTTAAGAATTTTTGATTCATCAACAAAATCCAATATTGTTAATCAATTTCAATTAACAGAGCAAGTTATGGAGATCGCAGGACAACATGGACATGCAACAATACTAAAAGATATGTATGGAGGAGAATGGTTACTAAAAATTTTTTCGAACATAATTGATTTCGAATTAAAAGAAATTCAAGATCTTGAAGTTGATATTGAAGAATCTCCTAAAGTTAATCAAGAGAGAATGCATCTTTGGCGTATTTTAAATGAATTAACTGCATCGCGTCTAGCTCAACAACTTCGTCTTAATGTTCCTAAAGTTATCATCATTACCTCTCAGGTGATATCAGACTTTAATCTTTCCCCTCAAACTTCTCTCCCTTTAGAAGATGTGGTTATTTTTGATGATGAAGGAGCTCCTGAAACTGCAGACGAGTATTATCAATATTCAGAACGTGATCCTTATTCACTTGAAACTTCTTCGCGATTTGAGCAAATTTTAAGCGAAAAATCTAACGATAAGGTTTCTTCAAGCCCACTAGCACTTCTTATCGAAAAAATTCCAGAAAGCGTTAATTTAGACCAGTACATTGATTCCGTTGCAACAGGTATTGATGTAGCATTCGAAGAAATTCAAAGACTAAATGATGGGTATTATTTATTACCATTTGATATTTGGTTAAATGATCCAGATCGGAATGTAGGAAATTATCTTGTTAGAATTAATGATCAAAAGAAGGCAACACAAATATGGGGGATCGATTATGAAATGTGGGCCTTGGGATCTGATATTTGGATGGAAGAAGATGAAATTACAAAAGGAAGGAGTTATCTAACAGCAATTATTCACAATAATACTGATATTTTCGATCCACGCATAAACAAAACTATATTTAGGATTAGGAAACTTTCAGATGAAGAAATTCACTGGATGGCACGAGCACCTCAATTACTTTGTAAATATTTTGAATATCATATTTTTAAAAAGAATTTACTCCCTGACGAACGAATTCACCTGAAACAGGTTGAAATCAATTTAGAGGACTTTTTAATTGAATCACGACCTAGATCAGACAAATTAAGTAATATTTTAATCAAGCAAATCGGTTTACCCAGAGATTTTTCGTAATAATAACTAAAATTCTTCTTATTTTTAATTTTTAACAATCTCCTGCATTTTATTCCATAATAGCTCTAATAATTTATTGGAATTATGCCTAGTTCATACTTCACTTTGAAAAATTAACAATTAAGGGGCTAGATTGTTATCTAAATTCTTTTAATATTTCTTTTTATCCTCAGATGTACCTCTCACGATAGCTAAAGATGCTGATGCTCCGATTCTTGTAGCACCCGCTTTAATCATTTCTTCAGCATCTTTGCGTGTTCGTATTCCTCCTGCAGCTTTAACACCCATCTCGAATCCAACCGTTTTACGCATTAATACTATATCCTCAATTAAAGCACCAGCTGTACTAAACCCAGTAGAAGTTTTAATAAAATCTGCCCCAGCTGACTTGGCAAGTAAGCTACCCATTATAATCTGATCTTTGGTTAACAAAGCTGTTTCAAGGATCACTTTGACAATAACTTTACCTTTGGCTGCATTTACCACTGCTTCAATGTCTTTTTCAACGAGATAATCGTTACCTGATTTAAGGGCTCCAATATTTATTACCATATCTACCTCTTGTGCACCATTTGCAATTGCGTTTCGTGTCTCAAAAGCTTTTACTTTAGATGTGGTTGCTCCTAAGGGAAAACCTATTACAGTACAGACCTTAACTTCTGACCCTTTCAGAATTTCTGCGGCAAGTACAACGTTCGTAGGGTTTATACATACTGATGCAAACCCAAAATTCTTTGCTTCTTCACAGAGCTTCTTAATTTCTTCTTCTGTTGCATCTGCTTTTAAATTTGTATGATCAATATATTTTACTATCACTTTATCATCCATAGTTTTCAACCTTTTAATCATCAAATGTTTCCTAATCTGATTGCTTTACTATTAGTTTGAATGATTTTGAATTAATATTGTAGGTTCTACTGAAAATTATTATTCTGGAGTTAGCTATGATTTTAAAGTGGCATATTTTTGAGGTTTTATCATTTTATGTAATTCAAATTTGTGTTGTAATATGCAAGATGTTAATGGAGAAATCACTATATGATCAGGGGATTCTCAAAATTAATTGGATATAATTGTCTTAATTGTCATTATAAGTGCTGTGCAAGTGAGTACGACTTACCATTATTTCAGGATGAGAAGAACAATATTTGCGAGAAATATTCATATCTTTTACCATATTTTCAAAGTAAAAATTCACAATTTTTCCTTAAACGTGGTGATGGATGTCCATTTCTGACACTAGAAGGTAAATGTATCCTTCACCATACATCTTATAAACCCCTCACTTGCCAAACCTATCCATTAATATTTTGCAGGATAGATCAAAAAAATCTTTTGGTCTGGATTAACCCATGTCGAGGTAATTCGTTTGATTGGGTGGCAGACCAAAAATACCACATTAAGAATAAAGATATTGAGGATTTAATTGCAAAGATCAGTAATAGATATAATAATTATTGGGGTGAAGAGATTGATTATAATAATCCTTTTCAAAAAATAAAGAGAGAGAGGATAGATCAAGAAATAGAATTTCAAAGACAAATGAAACCTCAACTCCTTATGAATTCACTCGAATTAACCTCAAAAACATTTAAGGATCGAAATATAGATTTTCTTATTGAAAATTTTAATTCAGAGTTGAACAACGAAAAAGAGGTTTATTCATATCAAATTCTAGAATCTGTTTTTGAATGGTTATGCTGGAGTCCAATTGGATTACAGCTTTCATTTTTAAATTCAAAATTTATTTTTTCTTTAGCTTCTCTCTATCTTTATTTGATAGGTTTTGTTGAATTAAATAAAAGTACAAATCTTTCTTATGATTCACGTTTAGCTCAAAATTATGGATCATTATTAGCTCGTTCGATTCTTCCAGAATTTTGGGGTCATTTTTATTCTCATTCAACAGATGAAAAACTTAAAAGATTATTTAAACTAATTTCGGTAATTCTTAGTGGAGATGCATCTCAAGAAAAGCTCAATCAAGGAAAACTTGAAAAATAGTTTATAAGACTAATTTTTTGAAAAATATTCTATCTATTTGGATAAAGAAAACTTTTGAACTTGTATTTAAATCGTACTATAGAAGTTTATTAATGTAAAGGAAGATTTTAAATGGCTGGAAGTCACGGTTCTCTTACCAAAGCGGGTAAAGTTCGAAATCAAACCCCTAAAGTCGAAGCTAGAACCCGTAAAGGGCTTATCCCAAGTCAACGGAATAAGAAAAATTATATCAAACGAATTGAAAGGGAAATACCTGTTGGGCAACCCGAATTTCGAAGAGATTCAGGTATGTAATTATTTTTTCCTTTTTTCATAAATCCCTTTTAACCCTTAATCCACAACGTTCGCAATAGCGGGACTCCATAACTAATCCATATCCACATTGAGAACAATATCGAATAGATGATTGTTTTTTCTTTTTTTCCTGGGTATCAAATTCAGCCCATGCAGATTTATATGGATTAACTCCTTTTTTATCTGCGAATTCAAACCAGAATGATTTTTTACTAGATTTTTTACCTTCAGAAGGAGTTTTTGATCTCGCTAACTTTTGCACCTCACGGTTAATCTTTCGTGTATAATTTGAGTAACCTAACTTAAAAAAGATTATCATGGAAGAACTTGTATTTATTCATGAATATTATTAAATTTCATCCTCAAATAATCCAGGAATAATAAGAATGATTTTCATCACTATGAAAGATAATTTTTGAACTTAATCCTTGATGCTAAAGAATTGATATAAACAATTTATGTTAAAATTTAGATAGCGGCTGGAGGATTTGAACCGTCCGATCTCGGGGTCTCTCACGTTTTGATAGGCACGTTATGAGCCCCGCGGGATAACCTAGCTACCCTAAGCCGCTTTTTGATTAAAAATTGCATATTCAGCCAAGATAATCGCTAAGAGTCTAGTTGAACATAACACTTGTTTTCTTTTTTAAGGATTGATATAATGTAAATTTCAATCAAAGAAGAATGCTTTATATTCTGCATCCTGCTGTAACAATTCAGTGACTTGAAGTCCCAAAGGAGTTAATTGCCATCCTTTCTCACCTCTTTCGACTAATCCCATCTCTAAAAGGGATCTACTATATTTTCCTGTTCTAATATGACTTCTTACGGTGTCCAATCCAACACCAATAATTTTACTTAATCTCTTATAACCCACTGAATCACGGTATAGTTCAATTAATATTCGTTTCTTTGTTCGTCCTAATCGATCTTTTATCTGTTGTGGATCTTGTGATATTTCATCATCAAAATCCTCTGACTGATCTAAATCATTTTCATTTAAGTTTGAGGGTTTTTTCTCATTCATCTTCCAATCCCTAGATTGAATTCCTCTTACTTAAAGCTAACGTCTTATTAACTCGACACGTTTAGATCTGGGACGACTCCGTGACCATTTTTTCCCACATTCTCCACAAGTTAACCGAAGATCTACTTTCTTAGTTGTTTTTGTTGTCATATTTCTTGAGGCTATAGGTCTTCTAGAATAACGTCCATGATTACCTATTCTTGATGTCCATCGTTCTGCTCTTCGACTACCCTGATTCATTCCTCCTCCACGTTGTTTTGCTTTTTCTATTTTAACATTATGAGGGGTATGTTTGTTACAGTTTCGGCAAAAAGTACGCATTTTGGCTGGTATTTTCATTTAAGAAATACTCCTTAGGAAATATAGTAATTCTATCTTTACTTTTCCGATAGACGTCAATATGTTCAATTTTTACTTTATGTTAAAAGTTAAGTGATTACTTCATTAGGAAATTTCTTATTTATCTAATACGAATAGTATAACTGTCGATTGGAAAATAAGAATCTTCCATGTTACAGATAAAATTGTTCAGAAAAATCCTTCCATGTGATGATATTTGCCTATTAATCCGAAATACAAACGTTTAATCGAAATCGGTTCCCTCTTAGTTATAGCAGCAGCAATGGCCCTTGGAATCTCTATAGGTTTGAATATTTATCTTGCTGGATCTAGTAACCCACAAGTTGCAGTTACTACAGGGAGTATGTTGCCAGTTTATAATGGCTTTCAGAATGATGATTATAGCCCAATTATTCCATTTCGTGGTGATATTTTATTAATTAGAAAAGTTGATCCTGAAAATATTAATGTAGGAGATGTTATCGTCTTTCATCGATCTAATAATACAAATGATATCCCTGTTGTTCATAGAATTATTGATAAATGGGAAGTGAACGGAGAATATGTTTATAAAACGAATGGAGACAATAATATCAGATCCGATAGCTGGATTGTTTATGAATCTAATATAAAGGGTGTTGTGGTTTTCAGAATCCCTCACATTGGTTGGTTTTTAATTCTAATACAGTCAACTGCGGGTCGAATAATAATTCTTGCACTTGCTATTATTATACTTTTTACAGGAGACGACACAAGTAATGAAACCTCTCAAAAAATCAATAAAAACAGAAGTAAAAATGATTTATCTAGTATCTCCAAGATTAATCTACGAGTTTTGTTTCAGCGTAAATATATTTACATCGTTACTGTTATAATAATTCTTTTTTCCTTTTTGAGCTCAAATTTTATATCTGCAATTATTTCAAAACCCTCAGTTAGTCTTTACAGTACTAGTGATACCTCAAGATTAAATAATCTTTTACATTCCACTCAAGAAAGTCCTATTACTTTATCTACTAATGATTATTGGACGCAATGGGATAATACTACTGTATATTTTTTTCCAATACAAATTAAAGTAACTTCTCATGGATTTTTGAATAATATACACTATTTTCACATAAAAATCCAGGATATACCTGGTTATTATCAATGGACAATTGTTTATGATTTTATTGGGACCAAAGTATTAGAGGGAGGAATTGTTGGATATTTTAACACTACAGGATCTCAACAAGTGTCAGTTATTCTAACAATAAAATCACGAGGGATTTTGGCTTCTTCCATACAATTTTTCTCATTTCCTTTAATCCTGTCAATTTAGTGATTAATAAATGGTAAATATTTGTTATTTAGTTGGAACAGCTGGATCAGGAAAAACTACTCTTACTTCATCATTGATGAGGTTCTTGATTACAAAAGGTGCAACTGTTACTTCAGTAAATCTTGACCCTGCAGTTCAGCATATACCTTATCAAGCAGATATTGACATTCGAGAATATATTGATTATGAGCGTCTTGTAGATGAATATCAATTAGGCCCAAATGGAGCAATGATTGCAGCTGCTGATCTGGTTGTAGATTATATTACTGAAATAAAAGAGGACATTATCGATTTAGGAGAAAGCTCTGATCTCGTTCTTGTAGATACACCAGGTCAAATGGAGCTTTTTGCATATCGTCTTTCAGGTGTAAAATTAACACAAAGTTTTCCCACAGATTCCACGCTTCTAGCCTTTCTTTTTGATTCTGCACTTGTCTCAAATATCTCAGGATTTCTTTCTATTAATCTTTTGGCAACTTCTGTTCAATTAAGACTGAATATCCCAATTATTCATATTATGACAAAATGTGACTTATTAAAAGAATCAGAAATTGAAAGAATTTTAAACTGGCGAGAAGATCCTTTTGAGGATATAGAAGAGCTCTATGGATTGACACGTGAATTTGCACTTCGAACAGGTCAAATGATTGAAGATATGGGGGAAATCCCTCTTCTTCCAGTAAGCGCATTGACTGGTGATGGTCTTGAATTACTTGCTGCTCAATTGAGTCGAAATTTTGTTTCAGGAGAAGATTGGTTAACCTAAGTTATGGTCAGCCACCAATAATCATCCAAATTAATGAGCAAAGCACAATAAATAATATAACATATGTAAAAGTACCAGAAAATAATAACCTTTTAAGATCAATATCTTCCTGTGATATCTTGAGATAAAACCTAACGAATCCTAAGCACGCAGCAAGTCCCGAGATTAAGAATACAATCCATAAGTCTGGCGGAATACTAAATATTACGAATCCTAATCCTGTGAGAGACCCAGATGCAATCCCGAATACTACTTTAGAATAATATAATTTAGTATTTGGAGTAAGGATCTTTTCAATTCGGTTGCTTAATTGAGAGGATTCTTCAATTTCAGTATCAACCTGATCTCTTTTTATTCGTCGTATTTTCCTCTGGCTAATATCTCTTCTTTCCTTGCTCATCTTTTATTCACAACGATTTTTAGTACGGTATTCAAAAATTCTTCCCATTAATCAAATTTTTAAGTTTTAATAATAACCCTTTTGCGGAATTCATTAAGGCGATAATATAAAAATTATTTATCTGCAATATAAAATATCAATCAGATATAAAGAGAAATTAATTAGAGACGCTTTAGAATAAAAAATTGAGCTGATTTAATGAGTTATTCTGGAGAGTATTTAGTAAAGCTTGCAAGAATAGCAATAGAGACCATTTTAAAAAGTAACAAAGAAACCGTCATTCCAGTTCCAACTGACGCTCCTGAAGATCTCTTTGATCAATCAGGTGTATTTGTTACTCTTCATAAAATTAAAAATTCCATGCAACATGATCTTCGTGGTTGCATTGGAAGGATAGAGAGCCCAAACAGCACTCTTATTCAATCCACTATTAAAAGCGCAATTGATGCAGCTATTAACGATCCTCGATTTCCTGTTGTAACTATGGATGAAATGGGTCAAATAACTATTGAGGTAACAATTCTTACAGTCCCCGAACTAATCAAAGTTACCAATTCAGATGAATACAAAAATCACATTATAATTGGTAAGCATGGTTTAATTGCCCAGAGGTCATTATACCAACGCGGTTTATTATTACCACAAGTACCTGTAGAACAAAAATGGGATCTTCTACAATATTTAAATCATGTTTGTTTAAAAGCGGGACTTCCATCTCATTCTTGGAGGGACATGAAGACCAAAATATATCGGTTTCAAGGATTTATATTTGGTGAAATGTCTCCTAATGGTCCTATTATCATGAAATAATTGGAGTTTAACCATTATTGCTCTAGATAGGAATTGATGTTTATTTCGTACGGTTTATCGTTCGATTTTATTATCTCGATCTTATTCTTGTAGGTACAACAAGGTAAAGCATCAATTTCTTGAAATAGAGATTTATCTCCAAAATAATGCATTTGAATTGGTCGAATCACGGAAACCTCAAGATTTTTCTCTAAAAAAGTTAGTGCCTTAAGATTCATTATTTCATTCTTACAATTAAAGCATGTTGGAGATATAATTGTCATAAGGTTTTCTCTGTGCGCAATTTTTTCAGCATATTTTTCGCAAAAAAATTGACATAGTAAGCAAAGTTCAAATTCTGATTGATTTTCACTTAAGAACTTGGAAATATCTATAAGATATGGATTAGGAAAATATTCTTTCATAATTAAATGCATATAATCTATATAATTCTCTTTATCAGTTTTGAAGAATAATGGAATGACTTCAACTCCTCGTTTCTTCATCAACCAAGCAGCAAAAAGTGAACTCGTGTTTGGTCTAATAATTGCCAAAGATTTACCTTGAGATTTGGTAGGAATTCCATCAATTCCTATAATTCGCTTTGTATAATATAATACAAAATCACCACGAATATCCAAATAAATTTTATAATCAGGATTAGCTAGATCTACTTTAAGGTTAGGGATGTTCGTTTTAATCAATGCTCCTAATTTAGAAGCAATTTCGAGTGAATTATATGGATGGTTACCTTCCCTATTTACACGTACTGCAAAACTCCCTTCTGCATCAATAATCTCTTTAGAAAATGTTAACCCAAAGTTTAGGAGGTCCTTTTCATTTGAAGATCCTACAAAAGCGATACTTAAAGAAGAAATTCCGCTGATAGTTTTACTGATCGACTCCGCATATTCATTGATGTAGGAATCATCATCTAATTCCAATATCAATCGATCTCGATATTCAAAAATCTTAAATCCTTGATTGATACTACTATATTCTTTCAGGGTCTTTTTAAGGTTTGAAATCATTCGTTTGCGCGTTCGACGACTTTTTATCCCTAATTCTCCCCCTGGACGTATTAAAATTACTTGTTTACTCACTAGAGAAGCTAGACCATTCATAGCAAGTGTCATTCCTGAATTCTTTTCTTGATTTATAATTAAATAATTATTAGTTAATATTGGATTTAAGCGATTTTGACATCTAGTATCTTATATTCATTATTTTACTTGGTTAGCTTGTAGGGATAAATAATATTTATTTCACAAATTTAGAACAAATCTTAGTAGCTTTTGAATGTCTTGAGAAGCTTTGTGAATAGTAATCATTCAAGTCTTACTTACAAGTATTCAATATCAACCGATTTACTGTTTAAATTGAAAGTAATTGTCCGATTCACTACTGAAACTACTAATCAGGTAAATTTAAGGATGGAAGCTATAAATTTTTAACAATAAGAGATGAAAATAACGAGCGTGTCAGAGTAACTATAATAATTCATTGAAGAACTCATCCTTGTCAGGTTTCATCATAACGCCCGTTATACTATTACTACTAAAAAATTCATTATATCTTTTAGGAATCTTCTTCTTCCTCTAATTCCTTTGATGTTTGAATTATTTTTGCAACATCAAACCGCTGTTCAAATTTTCTCCAAATTGCATCATGTAATTCTTCATTAATGTTCTTTAAAACCTTCTCAACAACTTTTTTAGCTTTTTCACGATCAATAGGAAGTTCAGTGAACCCCCACATTGATGCTGGTGCTGCATCAGGATTTTTTTCAATTAGGTAAACAATTCCTTCTTGCTGTTGGAATGAAATGTATTTTGGTTGAACAAGAGGACAATCAGTTAATGTATGAACACCAGTAACTGTAAATAAATGATTGCATCTAATTTTGTTTCCACTGGAGGAGGATTTAAATGCACAATGACCTTTATCTAAATAATTCCAAGAAGTGGTTAGATTTGAATCTTTCATGGTTTTCATCTCTTTTTTCCTATATTCAAGACTAATAAGCCGCTGGGGGGACTTGAACCCCCGACCAACAGATCTCAAGGATATAAGAGAATATTAATATCTTACAAGTCTGTCGCTCTACCAACTAAGCCACAGCGGCAATAAATCTTATATATCTCAACTGAAAACTTTTATAAATTTATTTCGACCTCTGAATATGTACAAAGAACCTTTTACATGATTTTAATTTGTCCTTTAGACTCAAAATAATAGAACATTGGTCTATTAGACAAAAAAGCATGTTTTGCTTCTAATATTCCCGATTTTAGATGAATTTAAATTTGTTTCATTCAATTTGATTAATTATTTATCATCCTTGTAGATGGGAATTATTCGATTTTGATTCAATTTCATTATCTATTACTCAACGAAGCTCTAATATGCGTTTATTTCGGATATAAAGGGTTTTAATCTGTTTATTTCTAGCCATCTTCTTCAAACGATTATCATTAGTGGCAATAATCCCATTTTCTTTTTCAGAATTGAATAATAAAATGAAATCAACGTTTCGATGCTTGAAAGGAGATGAACGTATTATACAATACTTTTCTACAAAATCCAAGGCTAATTTTGCTTCAATTTTTGTTTTTGGATTCCCAGTTTCGTAAAGCTTCTGAATTTCTTGAAAAATTGGCTCTAATACTATTAATTGTCTTGATCTAGGAATAACTCTATCTAATTCAGATGATATATTAAAATTTGTAAACTGTCCTAATGCCATTAAGAAATTAGTATCAAGAAATATAGGAAGGAAATTTTCTCCATTTGAGGAATTTATTAATTCATCCGTAATTCCTTGCCTCCATTAATTAATCCCCAACCGATTAATCGCCATCGTCTATCTATCATTCGACTTATGGCAATTCTTGTGCCTAAATCCGAGCAAACTGGTATACGCAGTTCGATATGTACACCTTTTTTAGATGACTTTATGACTTTCCCAACCGTTTTTGCCGTTCCTACACTTAACATTAAATTTTCATTAGGTTCTATGTTTTGAACTATGGACTGTGTCTCGCTTCCTACTACACGCTCCATTAATGTTGCATTAAATTCGAGTGTATCCCATATTGGAGGAAGCTGATCTGGATATCCTACCACTTGTCCAACCAAGGTATCACTCTTAGTTAGAGCTGGATCTAAAAGTGTTCCAAGTCCAATTAATCCTCCAGGTAGTGCTGTTTCTAATTCTCCAAATCCACTCCTTAAGCTGGTAATTTTCGTTTTAATTAATTGCCATTTGTTTCCCCTTCGATACCCAGGACGAATCTCAACCTCATCATTAACAGAAAATTTACCTTGGATTATACTTCCTCCGACAACACCACCTTTCAATCCACTTGGAGCTTGACCAGGTTTATTTATATCAAAAGAGCGTGCTACAAGCATCTGAGGTGCTAATGATCCATCTCGCTTAGGAGTAGGAATTTTCTCTTGGATGTTTTGAATTAGTAGATCAATATTTGATTTATGGATCGCACTAATCGGAATGATTGGACTTTCTTTGGCAGAGGTATTTGAAATAAATGTCTTAAGATCTTTATAATTTATTAGAGCATCTTTTTCAGAAACAAGTTCAATCTTGTTCTGACAGACTATTACATTTTCCATTCCAATGATGTCCATTGCAGCTAGATGTTCTCGGGTTTGAGGCATTGGAACCCTTTCATTTGCAGCAACTACAAGAAGAGCCCCATCCATGATGCTTGCTCCCGATAACATGGTTGCCATTAGAACTTCATGGCCTGGTGCATCAACAAAAGCTACTCTTCGTAATAAAATTGTTTCTTTGCCACATACTGGACAAATCTTTGCTGTTGAATACTTTTGCGGACTTTCACAATTTGGACATTCTCGAAATTCACACTCAGCGTAACCAAGGCGAATTGAAATTCCACGACGAATTTCTTCACTGTGAGTATCGGGGAACTTTCCTGTTAAAGCTTGAGTCAGTGTTGATTTTCCATGATCAACATGTCCTATCATACCTATAGAAACTTCTGCTTGATTAACAACAAGTTTTTCCGAATCTTTTTCAGCTTTATCAGCACTAATGGATTCAGTTGTAGCTGTTTTCTTCTTAGCTGTTGATCGCTTTTTTCTAGCTGGCATAAGAAACCTCAAATATAAGTTAAAGCAACTCTTCAATAGCTTTTGCTTTACTTGTCTTTTCTTCTATTTTTAGGTTGATTTGATAGATATCTTCTGAAATCAGGCTACCACGAACTCGTTTTCGTCTTCTTCTTCCTTTGCGTTTGGGTTTATATCCAACTGCTCTATGGCCTATCAAAATTCGTTTCGGGGATCCACCTTCCACCCCCGAAGCCATTGGAAATCCAGATTGATCGGAACCTCCTGTAATTTTCAGTTTATAGCCGTCAAATCCAATTAAACTTCCATCAATTTCATCACCGATCTTTTTACCAATTAGGTGACGAGTCATACTATCTGCATCAATTTCTTTCTTATAGCTTTGTTTGCTATCGGCTAAATTCAATTGAAAACGAACCATTTTTTCATCACTTGTAGATTGAACAGATTAATAAGCGTAAATAAACCTAGTTATTTATTTCACATTTGTTAATAAGTTCTAAACGTTATAGAGGAATTTAAGTTAACGATTCTTAATAGTTATTATACTTTTGATTAGGGCTTCTCCTTATCTACAAAAATGTTAGATTTGTTCTACTATGTGATTTATGATGGAATCTGTAAGTATAATATTTGTGAAAAATATTACTAGACAGCCCAATATTTATTAACGGTACGTTTCTTTATTTCGATTAATTCAGTCAAAGCATCCATTTCAGTCCCTGAAATCATTTTTTCTGCAATCATTCTTCTCACATCAGGTTCAGGAACATCAACCCAAAGTTCATCCCCTTCTTTTATTTGACGTCCAGCAGTAGGCCCTTTTATACTCATTGCAACTTGATCGCCTACTTTAGCTTCTTGTATATTTATTCCTTTGTCTTGTATCTGTAGTATAAGTCCAATTCTCTTGTTCTCCCTATTTATTAGGTACATTTGTGGTGTAAGTAATCCTGAAGCGATTTCCACTCCTATAATGCAAGGATTAGATTGATGAAACACATATGGAAGAACTTTTATCTTAGCAGGGCGTTTAAGATCTTTCAACGCTTCTTTTTGTAACCGTTCTTGAATAGATAATCTGAAATTATCATATTCTTCTCCTAAACGATAAATAATATCATCTTGAATTACAGGAATATGGATTCGTTTTGCTTCTTCACTTGCATCTTGTAAAAGTTTGATACGAAATCCAAGAATAATTCCATAAGCCTCATTTTTTTCTTTTGATAATGAAGCCTGATAAACATCTTTTTTGCTAATGTCACCTACTGAAGCAAATCTAATTTGGATATTAGAATCTTTTAAAAAATTGACAAGAGCTTCTAGTGATCCTAAGGTATCAGCTTTTACAATAACACCTGCTTTATCGGTTTCTATCAATATGCTAGCTAGTTCATCTTTGATATGCTGAATCGCTTCCTCTTCAGTATTTTCATCTACAACATAAAGAGATGACCCTGCAATTGCTTCATCTATATTAGGTGCGACAATTTTGACACCAATAGCAGCTACTGCTTGATCAACATGAGTAAATCTATTTCTTGGGTCTCGAATTTCATCTAACTCTTTAGGAAGAAGAATGGCTCTAATATAGGTGGAAATGGGGCCATTTGCTCCAGCAATCACAATTTTAGAGTTTTGATGAATTATGCCATCAAAAAGTATTACATCTAAAGTTGTTCCAAGACCTATTTCTTTCTTAACCTCTAAAACAACTCCTTTTCCTTTTGTAAGATGTAATTGAAGTTGTTGTTTTAAATATTGTTCAGTTAGAGTAGAAAGTACTAAAAAAAGTTCAGGAATGCCTTCACCAGTTATTGCTGATGTAGGAATCACTGCTATATGTTTTGCAAATGATTTTATTTTGTCAAATCTCTCAGCTTGGAGTTTAAAATGACTCAATTCCCCCATAATATCATATATCACATTTTGTAATGCTTCTTGGGCCATTGATGATTGTTTAGAGATAGATCGCGAAAGAAGTTCATTAGGATAACTTTTCCAGCCAGATAAGCGGTCAATTTTATTTGCAGCTATTACAAAAGGGACTTTTTGCTTTACGAGGATACGGAGTGACTCTACTGTTTGAGGTTGTATTCCTCTTCTTACATCAATAACTAAAATAGCAAAATTAGCTACACTTGCTCCTCTTTGCCTTAAATTCATAAATGAAGAATGACCAGGAGTATCAATTATCAAAATTCCAGGGATTTGTAATTTCTTTTGACTCTTACTTATAAGGGTACTACATAATGAATATACAGTTTCAATTGGAAAAAAACTAGCTCCTATATGTTGTGTTATTCCTCCTGACTCTCGTGATTGAACAGCTGTTCCTCGAACTTTATCAAGTAAACTAGTTTTTCCTGAATCTACATGACCTAATATGACAGTTATTGGACTCCTCATATGAACATTCTTTACCTCTTCATCTGTCATTAATTTCACCAGCCTATCAAAATATATTATTCTTGATTTTCTTTTAATTTAATACAATTAAAAGTTATTAACAAACTAAGTACCAAAATCCATGAAAAACATGACATTTATAATTTAGAAATGAGTAATCTTTCCAGATTAATCTGTTATAAGTAATTTATCCCTAATTTTATGGAAATTAGATTTTATTGAATTACCTTCCTCTTTATTCAATGAAAGAGAAAAAAAAAATATATCATCCATAAATGATATTTTTAAAGGAAAATTATCAATACTTTAAGGCATAAAAGGAGATTCATTTTTTATTGAGACGTGATAATTCTCATTACTTTGTTTATCCCGAATATTTTGACCAATCTCTCACTCGTAAAGAAGGAAGACGTCTTCCGCTTTCATTGGCAATCGAAAATCCTACTCTTATTGAAATAAAACTCGCTGCAGAAAAGATGGATTATAAATATGAATTAAAAAAAGATTCAGCTTATCCAAGACAATGGTGGAATCCTAAGGGCTTAATTTTGATCGAAAATAAGGAACCAAAACAACAACTCCTTATTAACATAGGAAAGACAGTTAAAAATATCATCCGACCTGCTTTAGAGAAACAGAAAAAGGAAATTATAAAAGAAGCGAAAAAACCAAAAATTAGACCTCATGTAATAACAAAACCCAAATCAGGTCACGAATCTACGGAATTTAGGCCAAAACGACGCCGGTAATCCTATTAATTATACTCAAATAGAGTGAGACAGAACGTGAGAAAAAAAAGGGATATTTTCACAAAGAAAGCGAAAAAAGAGGGATATCGAAGTCGTGCAGTCTATAAACTCCAGGCATTGGATACAAAATTTAAAATATTTTCTAAGAATCAGATAATTATCGATTTATGTGGAGCTCCTGGAGGATTTTCTCAAGTTGCTCGTGATAGAACCAATGGTTGCGCATCTATTTTTCTTGTTGATCTAGCTCGTGTAAAACCTTTTCCTGGAATTACGGGAATTATAAAAGGTGACATTACTAAATTCTCCACAATTCAAGAATTACAATCTCAAGTATCTAATTTTAATCCAGAAATAAAGGAGATTGTTGTCCTAGCTGATTGTTCACCCGATGTTTCAGGGAGCTGGGAAATTGATCATGCACGTCAAATTTGGTTAACAGAGGTAGCTTTAGGTATATCGAATTATTTCTGTGCAAAGAAATTTGTTACAAAAATTTTCCAAGGAGAATTGTCAAAGAGTCTTTTAGACAAAATTAAATTATTTTTTGAAAATGTTTCAATCTATAAACCACCAACTTCCCGTAAACAAAGTGCAGAAACATACATTGTAGCTGTACGAGGTAAGAAAATACTTAAGGAACTATACCAGATTGAATTTCTTGTCAAAGAATAAACTCTTAAATTGGGAAATCAAATGGAACTTATTCACATTGAAGAGGGGAGAAGAGAATATTTAGTTCCAGTCTCATCGATAAAAGGTAATGCTCCAAACAAGTCAGATGAAGTATTTTTTAATTCTTATCAGGAAATAAATCGCGATATATCTATTTTAATGCTTCGTGCATACCAAATTATTCACGCTGTTGATTCTATAAAAATTTGTGAACCGTTATGTGGAATAGGAGTTCGTAGTTGTCGATACAATCAAGAAATCCTAAACTCAAATCTATTTAGTAATGATTTAAATCCCAAAGCACTGGCTATATTTCAGCAAAATATCTCCCTATTACCTCAAAAATCCCGAAAATCAATTCAGTTATTTAATATGGAGGCAAATCAATTCCTTCAGCACTTAAATCAAGAAAGAGAGATTTTTGATTATATAGACATTGACCCATATGGAAGTCCTATTCCTTTTGTTCAAAATGCTATTAAAATATTAAATTTCAAGGGTTTAATTGCTTTAACTGCAACTGATCTAGCTAATTTAGCTGGAGTTTATCCTAAAGCACTATATGCAAAATATGGATTAAGTCATTTTGACATCCGAATAGGAAATATTCACGAAATTGCTGCCAGAGCTCTCATTGCAGGAATTCAACGTATAGCATTAATTCACAATCAAACATTAATACCAATCTTAACCTTCTACCATAGACATTTTATTCGTGTCTTTTTTGTTCGATATAGAGGAGTTAAAAAGATTATATCGGAAACTGGATTTATTATACAATGCAAAAAATGTCACACAATCTATTCTTCAACCATCGGAAAAATCAATACCTGTTCAAGTTGTAACTCCACAGATAGTTATAGTATAGGCCCAATTTATCTTGGATTACTCCACGATGCAAATTATATTACTAAAATTTTAAATGATCCACATCTATCAAACTTAGGAACTAATTATCTCTTAAAAAAACTGATTAAACGAATTGAAGAAGAAATTCAAATTCCAGTTCCTTGGTCATTCCATATACCTAATATTGCGGATCAAATTAATTCACGATTGCCACCTATTACTCAAATAATGAATTTATTAAAAAATAAAGGTTTTAGATGTAGTAGAACTCATTTTTCTGGATCTTCAATTAAAACTACAGCACCTTTATCGGAGATTATCACTATATTAAAGGACTATAATTACAAATAAATACTAAAAATATTTTAAAGTAAAATTTAATATAGGGATGGCGGGATTTGAACCCACGATCGCCTGATCCCAAATCAGGAATCATTTAGTCCTTGAACTTTACAAAAATTCAAGTAAAACCAAGCTAGACTACATCCCTTATGTTTGATGGTGTTATTATTTACAAAAAAATGTTTCTATTTTGTTAAATAACCTTTTTTAATGAATACATTTCTCTGTAAACTTCAAGTTAAGTTTTTTGTAGTTCCATCAACAATTCATTAGTGAGAACCTTTGGATCGGGTATATTTATTCGATTCACAAATAATTCTTGTTGATTCATAGTTTCCCCTAGATATTCTTGAGTTTGGATTTGAACCCGTCCTTGAATTAAAACTGTTTTTCCTTCTACTTCTTTCTGGACAGCTTCAAAGATTTGATCTTCCGATGATCCTTTTTCTAATAATACTTTAAGACTTTTATTTGACATTCCTGTAATTATCTCAGCAGATATTCCAAAAAATGTGACCCGAATTGTCCCAGTACCATCGTCAAGTATTCCTGTTAGCCTCATACGTAATTGTGTTTCAGTCTTTCCATGTTGAGGGCAGTACCAACCATCGGATTTGTTTTCAGCTTTCTTCCAACATTCCCCACATGAGTAATAATACGGAGTAGTTTGAAAAACACGTACCATTTTCCCTATAACTTCTATTAAAGTTCCATCCTCTGATTCAGATAGTTCTGATAATTGCTTTTTAATATAATTAAATTCTCCTATAACCGATTTTTTAATTTCAGAGTCTTTATCTCCTTGATTACCGAGTTCTATGTTACGAAGTGAAACAGGTATTCTTGAAGAAGATCGAATATGACTGAGGGGTGTTAAATGCAATTCAATTCCCTCATTTTGTTCTCTTACTCTTCCAAAGAAAATTTTAACATATTTCAAATCTTTTTCTCTAATATTTTCTAATTTTTCTACATTTTCATCCCACGCAACAATACGAAGCTCATCACTAGTATCTTGAATCGTCATTGATGCTACTTTACCTGTGGATCCATCAGTACGATTGAATTCCCTTATCTCACTTATTTCTAAAACAACTCCTTGAACAGCTACTAGATTAAATTGGGATGTTAAATCTTGAATATCTATAAGAGGAGGTTCATCACCTATTGTGGAAGTATCTAATTGATTAAATTCAGTAAAATTAGTTGTATGGACTTCTAGGTTCTGATATCGGGAAATAATGACCTTTAAACCTTTAATTTCAATTGGACCATCATCAAGCGAATCAAAAGATACAATCTTATCTCCCCAAATCACTAAAGGGATTATTCCTGTTTCATCAAATATTAAAGCTCTTTTTAATGTGCCTTGGGTTCCATCTGCTCGTTTAAATTCCTTTTCTTCTTCAACTGGCCCTTTTCGAGAAACTAATGTAACTAATTCATCTCTATCACTTAATTCTTTTATTTTTTTTATCACAGGAGTTTGATAACTAAGATCTTCTTGTATTATTCTTTTCTCTTCAATTTCAGGTAAAACTTCATGTCCTTCTTTAGTTATAGATGTTGTTCTAGTAGCATGAAGCTCAGGATTACCATCTCTATTGATACTTACTCTTGCTCCTTGAATAAGTACCTTATCTCCCCTTAAAAAATCAAATGGTGTTTCTGATCGACTATCCCAGAAAGCCATTCTTATGAGCTTTGCTTTTCCTTTCAAAGTTACATTTGTCACTGATCCTTGAGTATTATCTTTTCTATTAAAAACTCTTCGTGTTCCAATTTTAACAACTATTCCTCGTGTATCTAGTTCCTCCATTTCATTATCTAATTTATCTAGTTCTACAATTTCATCCTCTGGGTCTGGAAATTTTGAGTTGTCAATTTCTGTATCAATTTCGAGTAATCCACGATCCCCTAAATGCACCTCTAACTGTCCATTCCTTCCCATTCTTGTATAAGCTTGTTTAATAGTAATAATAGTTCCACGTTCCACTCTTTTATCTGTAATGTAACGAGACATATTCCCCCACAACAGAACTTTAATTCTATCAGTCCCATCATGTAACATGATTGGTGTAAATATTCCTTTATTTCCCTCACGTTGAAATTCAAATGGATTATAAACCCGAAATACTACCCCTGTTATATTAATTCCAGTTAGACCTGCATCCATACTCTTTAATTTTTTTATTGTTAAGGATGGGGCTTTTTTTAGTTCAGGTTTTTTTAAGGGTACACCCAAATCTTTAGCTAAGATATGAATTGCTGCTATATCATTTACAAAGAGTAATTCCTTCTTTTTCTCCTCAATCATTTTTATAATATCTGCACGAGACAAATTTGTTTGCTGAATTACCCTTTGAATTAAGTCCTCAACATTACTCATTTTCAACACCATGTGATCTAAACATAATCGATATTTTGCTTTTTCAAAGTTTCTGGATTATAATTCATTTTAAGAAATTATTAGAATATTGTCCATTTACTTTATATAATCATAATTTTAATTTTATCACTATAACTAAAAAATTTTTAGTCCCATTGTTGGTATTTCTTCCCTAAAATATCTATAACACTTTTTTTAATGTCTTTCTTTAACAAGGAACACCCTTGTTTTGTTTTCAAAGAAATTTCATACAACCTCGTTTCTGGAAGATGATATTTTTCCATAATGATTAAATTTTCATTTTGTTGTTGTTCAGAAACTTTGTCAGCCTTATTAAAAACAATAAAAGGAGAAGTTCTTGTCACTTCAGCTAAAAAAGTAATCATTTCAATATCGATTGGGATTATTCCCTTCTTTTCTAGACTTTCAACCATCTTATAAAATGTAGAGCTATCGATAATATGAACTGGAAAAAGTATTTTCCCTGGAGGTTTTTCTAAAAATAGAATAATGTCATCTTTTATTTGATTTTCCTCTTTCTTAGATCTTTTCATTATTCTACCAAAACCAGGGAAATCTACTAAGTGAAGATTCCTTACCAATGGAATAGGAGAAATTCTGACCGTAGTTCCTGCATATTTCCCAATAGATTGCTTTGAATGACTTAAATAATTGATTAATGAGCTTTTACCCGAATTAGGCCTGCCTGTTATTGTAATAAAGTAATTATTTTTCATAATCATACAGCAAAACACAATGTAAGCAAGAAACCTGTTACAAGGGGTACAGTTACATTATCATTAAGAATACCTTTAGAGATTAGCTCAGTTAAAGCAGCAATAATAGAGACTCCTAAAATAATTACGATCACTTGAAAATCATGAATATTTTCTTTAATCCTAAAGATCTTAAACCAAGGATACGGATCTGGATTAAAAGAAACTAAAAAGAAAACTAGGACTCCACTAAGAAAAGCGAATACAATAAAGGTAAGAAAGCCTTCAAAACTTCTATTATTTAATCTTGTGAATCGATGTCGACCATATCGTGATCCTATTACATTTGCTAAACCGTCACCAAATGCCATCATTGCAAAAACTGTTGCTGCAACACGAAGATCAAGAAAAATAAAAGAAATTAATGCCATTATAACATAGAGTAATGGGCCTTTTAGAAAACCTGCTTTTTTTTCATCCTCTCTGGATGCCATGGAGTCAAATGCGACTTTCCACACTTTGGGACGAGCTAAAATCAAGACGAAAAATAGGGCAGCTAATATCACCAGGATAGCAAGTACTCTAGGAAATACTACCATAGCAATTGTCCAAAATCCCATTGAAATATGTACAATTTTTCTTTTAGTCTCTTGATCCATTATTTTTACCCAATTAATTTCGGAATCTTTTAGATGACTAATTATTGCCCTCAGCTGCTTCAAGAAGCTCGTCCAACCAATCTCCGAACACATCGACTTTTTCTTCTATAGGACGAATCGGGCGTGTAGCTTGAGCACTACATTTGCCGCATTGAATTACCGCAATCCGAATTTTACGATCTATATCGATATGTATCGAGTTCGCCCCCCCACATATTGGGCAATCAAATACTGTAGGTAATGTTGGGATTGGTCTTGTTCTTACAATTCTTTTTCTTTTTCTTCCCACAATGCATTCCTTCTATTTCTTTCCTCTTGGACTCTTTCTTTGCATCTGTTGGAATCTTCTTTTCCGTTTGGAAACTTTTTCTGCTCCTGTTAATTCCGGAGATTCTTTTTCTTCAATTATGGGAGTTTTTGATAATACTTGTTCAACTTTTATAATTTTCGTTTTTCTTCCAGAACCTATAGTATAAAAAATAGATCCAAAGGCTGTTAAAAGAATGGCTGCCCCAAATAATACCGCAATTGCTAATATTACTTGTTCTGTTGAGACCAAAGGTAGTTCTGCTTCAACAGTGACTTCAGCTAGCCATGAAAAAATATTTTTCCAAAGTAAGGAGTTATCAGCTGACTGATACCATGTTTTTTCAAGTGAAGTGTCATTTAAATCACTAAACATAATACTGGATCCACCAAGTAGTATATGTGCTCCATAATCTGACTCACCTGAAGTACCAAAAATAACTATATTTGAAGCGTATGAATGAATTTCATCAAATACTGTCTTAGCATAGGCTTGGGAAGGAGCTCTAATGATATTTTCTCTTGAATTTCTTAAAGAACATGTATAAGTTATTATAGAAGATATATTATTGTTATTTTCATATAATATCTCATGATCAGAGCTATTTATACTTATAACAAGAAAATTACGCTTACCAGCGTTAACAAATTCATTTTCTACTACATCAGGTCTTTTAAACGAAGTTAAATCTTCAGTTCGTGTCCAGAATCGACTCACTGTTTCTAACTCTGGATCACTTAGGACATCGTTAAATAAATCTCCACGACCATTGAGAGTGGAATTTTCTTCAACTAAGGGATTAGAGAGAAATAGGAGGGATTTCCCTCGTTTTAAAAATTCACTTATGTAATATCGTTCTGTAGACGTGAAAGACAATCCAGGATTTGTTGAGACAAATATGTCCACTCCATCAAATGTTGTTTTATTTATCCTCTGTGAGTTAAATATTACGTGTACATCTGATGAATTAATATCACTAATAGCAGTTCTATAATAACTCCGATTAAAAAACTGTTTATGAGCTTCATCAAATAATACTATTATTTCGCGTTCTTCAATCGAGTTATTAGCTGATACATTAATTATTGCACTGCCAATAAACATAAGAAATAAGAAGATATAAAAAACAATATATTTAATTTTAGTAGACATTGAGCGATCCTCGATTTTTCTAACTAGTGATTTAGTCGAGTTAATTAATTAAATTACTGAATTTTCAAAAAAGAGGGAAACAATGATAATCTTTTTTGTCTTTTCTTCTTAGAAATTCTCTCTCTAATTAACCAATAATAACTAAAAATCAGAATAAAATCGTTAGCATAAGAGTTATAACGATTCAAAGATTAAATTAAAACCTTTAAAATCTTTATAATCTGATATAAAATTAGTGGAGAATTAATAATGGTTACTGCACAAATGGTTCCTAGTAAGCTCCTTATTGAGGCTATTTCAGAGGAAATTAAAGAAAAAAATGAAATTTTTACCCCTCCTAAATGGGCAGACTATGTTAAATTAAGTGTTACTAAAGATAATGCCCCAGAACAACGAAAAGATTGGTGGTATGTTCGTGTAGCTTCAATACTTAGAAAAATCTACATGAAAGGGCCTATAGGGATCATTCATCTAAGAAAGATGTATGGTGGTCGTAAAAACCGTGGAAGCAAACCTGAGAAGACGTTTGGTGGTTCAGGTGCTATTATACGACACGCTATCCATCAGCTAGAGAAAGCAGGATATGTTACACTTGTAGCGGGAGAAGGAAGAATTGTGACTCCAGAAGGAAGAAGTTTTGTAGATGCAATTGCATTTAAAATAAAAGAAGATTTTCCTGAACTTGCAATATACTAGGTGATTTTTATTTCCTAGTTTTCTATAGGAATTGAAAAATGAGCAAAAACCTTTTTATTATAAAAACCAAAAATCAAATGATTGTAGATTTAAACTTATAAGATTTTATAATCCTAAAGTTTTAGGAAGTATAATGGGATATCATTTATGGAGAGTTTATCCAATTGGCTGAAGAAGACCCAGAACTTGCTGAACTCAGAAAAAAAAGAGCTGCACAACTCCAAGGAGATCAAATTGCTCAAGCGCAGCAAGAAGAACAACAACGCCAGATCGAACAACAACGTCAACTTATATTAAAAGGTATATTGACAAATGAAGCCCGAGAAAGGCTTGCGAATATTAAATTGGCAAAACCCGAATATGCAACAACATTAGAAAATCAATTGATTCAATTGGCCTCAACTAGAAGAATTTCAGAAAAAATCACTGATGCTCAATTGAAGAATCTGTTAAAACAGCTTATACAAACACAGCGAGAAAGTACTATCACATTTAAACGACGTTAAATTTGGTGAATAGCGTGAATACCACTGTTCAATTTTCTTGGATTCGTTTGGAAGGATTAGGTTTAATAATTGCATCTCTAGGAATTTCTTTCTTTATCCAAATACCACTTGTATATTTTTCATTAGTTAATCTTAATTATGATCCAGTTACCAATTTTTTTGCGCTTACGGGTACAGTTATTGGTGTGAGTATAATCCTAACATCATTAGCCTGTTCTATTGCTGAAGATTGGGATACAAATGTTATACCTTCATATAAAAGAGTTACAACTACTTCAATAATTCTTACAATACTTTACTTCATTGGCTATTTTGTCTTTTTTATGCTTCAACCTTTTTTTCCATTAGAATTTCAAGGACTTGATCCTCAACAACAATTTCTAACTGCAACGACTTTAGGTCTTTCGCTTATTGCACTCTTTACTCTTGTTATTTATAAAGGAAAGAACTTCTTCAGATAGGATTAATATTGATTTAGGGGAAAAAGATGGATGAACCCATCAATAAGTTCCGTATAAATTCTTCTTTATGCCCCTATGTTTTTAAATTTGATGTTGTTAGTTCAACAAATTTAATTGCAAAAGCATTTTTAAATTATGAAAAACCAGGGTTTATTATTTTAGCTAATACTCAAACAACTGGTTTAGGTCAATATGGTAGACGCTGGGAATCGCCTCGTAATGGATTATGGTTTACTTCAGTATTTCAACCTACTATTAATCATGAATTTATTGGGATTTTTCCAATTTTGACTTCTATAGCTGTTGAAAATACATTGAAATCTCTTGGTTTAGATTTATTTTTAAAATGGCCAAATGATATATTGATTAACAAGACTTTTAAAAAAATTGGGGGGATTCTTGTTGAAAGTAGCCTTACACAGAATATAATTAATTATATCTTGCTTGGAATTGGTATTAATGCTAATAATCATATAGATCAGTTTTCATCTGCCTTGAGAGATGGTATTTCATCAATCTTAGAGGAATTGAAGCGAGAAGTTAATGTTCTTGATTTATTAAGAGAAATTATGTACAAAATTGAATTTTATATTGATCTATTACAAGTTAAAGGGGTTGATCCAATCCTTGAGAACTGGAAAAAATCAAACAATATTCTTGGAAAACAAGTTTCTGCTCATATAGCTAATCAAGAAATAATAGGCGAGGCATTGGATATTACAAGACATGGAGAATTAGTACTTAAGACCTCAAATTCAAAGAAAGTAAAAATCTCAACTGGAAGCATCTCTATTATTTCCTTATAATTAAATTATACTTAAATAAAGGATTATATATATTTTAGTGATTAAGTTGTGGACTTATAACATTGAAAAAGGTTCAAATACCAAGCTACGAGGATTAATTTCAGAGGAATTCGTCCGTTATACCCTTCTGACAAATTTTCCTATTCTTGTTATCAGACCAACCAAAGCCATAAAAATCCTAGATGATAATGCAATTTCAGGGGAATTCGTCCAATTTTTAAAGGATTATGAACAAACAATGGACTTTTTTGGTATTGGACCTATTCCTAAAGAAAATCAGACCTATATTTCTTTAAATGAGATTATTATCAACTATTTTCATAAATTAAGAGGATTAAATCGGTTTTTTCACCATGCGAAATGGATCGAGGAACTAGATGGCTTTATTATCGAAGTGAAGTCTAGAACATCAGCTAATGCTTTGTCACCATTCAACTACTCTCTATCAGATAAACAAAAACAGATGGTAAATTATGGTAAAAAATTGGGATTAAAAGTAATTTTGGGAGGAGTAACTTTTGAACGGAACTGGAAACTCTCTTTAATGTTTACGAATGAAATTGGAAAGATAATTGGAAATGATTATTTTTTAAAAGTCAATAGTGATAGTTCGTGAATTAGTTACTACTTCTGGCCCTTTAGATGTTATTATAACATCATTTTCCAAACGGAACCCTCCAACATCCTGTTCATATATTCCTGGTTCGATTGTGAGAACCATCCCTTTTTCGATATATATTTCTTTCCAGCTTGCTAATAATGCTTCATGAACAGGCTTTTTACGTATTCCTGGTGAATCATGGACAGTTAAACCAATTCCATGACCTAATGCATGAGGCATTGAAAAACCAGCTTGTTCAATGATATTATCAGCAATGTCAGCTACTTCATGAAGATATGTTAATTCTTTTAATGCGTCAATTGCGCTATAATGTGCTTCTTCAACAGCTTCACTAATTATTTTCATTTTATCTGTTTTCGTACCCATAATAAAAGGTATAGTTACATCGGATCTTAACCAATCTCCTTCTACTCCAAAATCGATAAGAGCAAGGCCCTTCCGGTATAGGGGGAGTTCAGGATGGGCACGAGGATAAGTATGAATTTGCCATGACCTAGCACTACTAGCAACAAGGGTTTCAAAGCCCACTCCCATTGCTCCTAATTCTCTCATACGACTTTCGACAAAAACTGCTAAGTCAATTTCCCTAAATGAACTTCTATCCCATTTGATCATCAAATTATTTTCTATCTCATCAACTAATTGATTACTTATATGAAAGGATTTTTGAAACTTAGAGATTTCATCAGGAGATTTTGTAGCTCTTAATTCATCGAGTTTATTATCAATATTCATAGGATCATAAATTATCTCTGGTTCAGTTATTTGATCAACAATCGTTTTTAGAAAATAGTAAGGGATTGATCTAAGAACTCCAATCTTTGCCTTAGAGCTAATAATGCTTTTAATGATCTCAGCAGAAGCTGCAATCACACTACCGTTATATTCTGATACATCAACAATCTGATCAACCTCTGCATATTTTTGAGCAAGTTGGAAGTCCCATGGTACCAAAATTGTTTGACGATTTTTGATATCGACAAATAAACTGGCATCTTCTGGATGTCCAGTTAAATATCTCATATTTACTTCACGATGATCTTCTGAATCAGTTATAACCAGAACATCTATTCCAAGTGCTTCCATAGCATCGTAAAGAGTATCTATTTTATCGTTAGTAACAAACCTAGGCAATTTTAATAGACTCTCCAATAAAATAAATTTAAACCTCAAACATCCAACTTTGGTTTAAATGGTTTCTAGAAGAGTAGCAATTTCATCCATTATAAAATCACTAATTTTCTGAGAGGTTTCTTTTGAACTAGGTAAGACATAAAACCGTCTTAAATCAAGTGGTGGTCCAAATTTAGCTATTAAAGTTATACGCTTAGGGCCTCCTCCAAACGTGAATGATTTTCCTACTGGCATGGCTATATTTGTATTTTTAAGTGCACAAGGAATAACCAAGGCTTTAGTTGCGTGAGCTATCCATCCAGCACCAAGTTTTCCTTTTTGAAGTCTTCCATTTTTTGATCTAGCTCCTTCAGGAAAATAAGAAATTGATCCACCATTTTTTATAATTAATATATGATATTTTATAACATCATGGCTCTTGGATCCTTTGAAGATTGGAATTGTATTCATACCTGCTAATATTGGTTTAAAAAAGGGTAATTTCCAGAGTTTAGCATCAGCAGGATAGAAAAAAGGTTTGTAAAAACGTGGAAAAGCTGCTAATCCAACAAAAAAAGCATCAATGTGGGATAGGTGATTGGTCATGATTATTAGACCATTATTATTTCTACCTTTTGCTGGAACATTCTCTCTCCCAATAATTCTAATTTTATAGAATACATAAAAGAAGAATAATAAGATTGGTACTGCATAAATGTGCAAAAAATACTTTGTTTTTATTTTAGCAGTCATCACTACTCAACCCTATTATTCTTGAATGTCCATATCTTAAAAAATTGAGATATTTCTTCATTAAATTCCCACACGAATAATGTTATTATCAATTAGTCGATTTTTATTTTATGCCACTCCTTTTGAGCTTTCTTAGATGAAGGTTGAGTAGTTTGAGCGTGAGAAATCCTTTGATCAAATTGGTCTTGTTTTTTCAGATTTCTTGCGGTCATTTGAGATATTTTTTGATTTATTAACATCAATTCGGTCGAATTTGGTCTATATTTTTTTAGAATGTTCTGAATTTCTTTTAGAATTATATTTACTTTATCCTTATCAGCTGGCATTGGGCTTTCCAACGTGCTGAGCAATTTAAAAGCCACTTGATATTTATTTTGTCACTTGAATTCAACTCAAGGAAAGGTTGATAATTTCTCTATTAAACGCCCTGTCATAGTAGTACAATGATATGGGTGTTCATGGAACAGAGATACCATCCGATGATAGATAAAAAATAAACGAGAATAAACATTAAACCATGATAATAGGATGATACTTCTAAATTTTATTCTATATTTAAGGTGTTAAGAATGCACAAATTTACTATTGAAGAAGCTTCAAAACTCTTGTACAATCAAGATTTCGTTCGAAATCTTGGGGTTATCGCCCACATTGACCATGGTAAAAGTACTCTTACTGATTCATTACTTGCTGCATCTGGCTTGCTAGCAGAAAAAATTGCTGGTGAAGCTCGTGCAACAGATACTCGTGAAGATGAACAAGAACGGGGTATTACTATTAAAACTACAGGAATTTCCCTTGTTCATGACTTCAATAATCAAACTTATCTCATTAATTTACAGGATACACCTGGTCATGTTGATTTCTCTGGTGAGGTGACTTCAGCGTTACGTGTAGTTGATGGAGCACTTGTAGTTGTTGATGCAGTTGAAGGTGTAATGGTTCAAACAGAGGTAGTAACACAGCAAGCTCTAGCTGAGCGTGTTCGACCAGTTTTAATAATTAACAAAGTTGATCGTTTAATAACTGAAATGAGAATGAACCCTGAAGATGCCTATGAACAATTCAAGAAAATAATAAATGAATTTAATATACTAATAGACACTTATGCTCCTCCTGAATTTAAGAAAGAATGGCGTGTCGACCCCCGTCAAGGTACTGTAGCTTTTGGGTCTGCAATCCATCGATTTGGGTTAACAATCCCAGCTCTAGCAGAAATCTGGCATGAGAAGACTGGACAACCTATAGATAAGCTTATAGCAAATCTTTGGGCTAAAAATAATTTTGTAAATGGGGTTTTGAAACCAACTTATGAGATTTATGAAAAAGCGGAAACAGGTGACATTGAATCGCTTAAGAAGGTCGCTGCACAACTTGATTTACGATTAGATGACACTGTCTGGCTTGAACCTCCCAAACGTGTGGCAAAATCTCTTTTGGAAAAATGGCTACCTGTAGAAAAAGCAGTTCTTGATATGGTTATTCAATTTTGCCCTTCTCCGAAAAAAGCTCAACTTTATCGATTTAAAAGTTTCTGGAATGGAGACAAAGAATCAAAAGTAGGAAAATCCTTAAACGAATGTGATAAGGATGGTCCTGTTATGATTTCCCTTTCAAAGATGATCCCAGGGAAAGCTAAACGAATCATTGCAATGGGCAGAATTTTTTCAGGGACAATAACAGCAGGACAGAAAATTGTTGTATTACTTCCGGGGTATCATCCTGGTGCAAAAGAAAGAATGTTTATTACAAATGTTCAACAAGTTTCAATGCTTATGGGAGCTAAGACGGAAAAAGTTGAAGCTATCCCAGCAGGAAACATTGTAGCTCTACAAGGACTTCGTGGAGCTACTGCAAGTACTACTGTTGCAGCTGATGAAAACACAATTCCCTTTAAAGCCCTATCATATGCTGTTGAACCTGTTGTTACGGTAGCAATTGAGGTTAAAAATCCAAGCGAACTTCCAAAGCTTGCTGAAGGACTTCAACTTATGGAATTAGTAGATCCTTCTCTTAAAACGAAAATTAATGAGGAAACAGGTGAATTTCTTCTATCAGGAACAGGTGAACTTCATTTAGAAATTGCTGTCAAAGATTTACAAGATTTACAACATATAGAAGTTTCGCAAAGTGATCCAATCGTTGTATTTAGAGAATCCGTCAATTCTGTATCCTACCAACAAGCATTAGCCAAGTCACCCAATAAGCATAACCGACTTTGGGTACGGGCAGCTCCTCTTGAACCTGTTATAATAAAATTAATTGAGAAAGGACAAATTGATCAATATACTGATCGAAAAGAAATGGGTCAGATTCTTAGAGAACAAGCAGGTTGGGATTCAAAAGAAGGAAGAAAGATTTGGGGAATGGGACCTGAAGAGGATTCTCCTAATATTTATTTGGATGCAACTAAGGGTATCCAATATTTAAGAGAAGTTCAAGATTACATTCTACAGGGATTCCGATGGGCAGCTAAGGAAGGTCCTTTATGTGGAGAACCCTTCCACGGAATAAAATTTATGATAGAAGATGTAAAATTACACGAGGATCCTGTTCATCGAGGTGCAGGTCAAGTTATGCCGGTATCCCGTAGAGCCTGTTTTGGTGCGATGCTAATGGCTGAACCTATTTTACTCGAGCCAATTTATAAAGTACAAGTTCAAGTTCCAGAATCTTATCTTGGAAATGTCTATAAAGTATTAACCAAACGACGAGGACGAGTTATTGACACCACAAGACGAGAAGGAACCCCATTAAACATTATTTTCGCAGAGGTCCCAGTTACGGAATCCTTCGGTATTACCACTGAACTTAGATCAGAAACATCAGGATTTGCATTCTCTCAAATGGTCTTTTCACATTGGGAAAAAGTTCCTGGCGATCCAATGAAACCTGAGGAACAAGGTGGTAGTCTTGCGAGAAAATATGTTTTAGAGACAAGGAAACGAAAAGGTTTCCATAATCCAGTTCCACCTGAGGCTGAAGAATATTATGACAAGCTTTAATTCAAAAAACTGACCCCTATATGGAGTAATCATCTTTTTTCTTTAAAATTCTCAAAAAAACTGGTATTTCTTTTTAAACAATTTAGGTTGAAAAAGGCATACGGATCCGGGGGGATTTGAACCCACGACATCCTGCTCCGAAGGCAGGCGCTCTTTCCATGCTGAGCTACGGATCCATGTAGATTATGATAATTTTTTAATACTAAATATAGATTAACAGGCATTTTTATTAATTAAATTTTATTATTTAGAGTTTATTACTAAATAATTCGCTTTATGGAATGATCTCACAACTATTGTTAAATTGTGGATAATTAAATGAATCGATAGAAATAATATTTCTTCTACTTAACTCTTCTATTTTTGGTTTAATTCTATTTAATTCTGTTATTAAGTGTTGAACAGTTTTACATACTAATTTAAAACTTTCTCCCCAAAGATTATGACGATTTGCAAACAAACATCTTCCACCACATATTTTCAGAATCTCACATTCCAAGCAAGGTGAAATCACTGGAAGGCTATTATAGATTCCATCTGGTTCATCAGCTAGAATATTACCTACCTTAAACTCTTCAAATTCAGGACAAACTGGACACGCAAAAATTTCTCCATTTGTTTGGATCGCAAAAGCATCTATTCCAGCACCACATCTTAATTTCGAAGGAGTATCTATTAATAGAGTCTTCATGATACCTAAAAAAGGAATAATACCTTGAACAGATCTATTTCTAGTCATTTCCTCAACCCATTCGTTGATTAATTTTGTAATTCCTGGATTATAGCTTTCATTAATCCATTTCTCAAAGTCACCCCATTGATTTTCATCATTCCAAATTACATCTAGCTGCCAATGAATATGATCAAAACTTGGATTTTTTATTGATATTAGATCATGGACATCACGATAAATATCGCTCTTAGAAGAAATTGTCATTCTAGCTATTAAATCCCCATCAAACCCTTTTTGACGTATGATGCTCATATTTCGAGTGATTTTCTGAAATGTACCTTGTCCTCTATAGTAATCCGTGATATTTTGGTTACCATCTATGCTAACAAGGATCGAATGAATTCTGGTTAAAATAGTAGATTTGACCTTATGTAAATTCGTACCATTTGTTTGAACCACAAAACATGCATCAGGGATTTTATCCATAATTTCTTCCATTAATGACAAATTTAGAAGTGGTTCTCCTCCATAAAACGCTATTATTGGATTGGAATCTTTAGCTAAGAAGGAAATAAGCTCATCAATGGAGTAATTAACTTCATTCGACATACTCGTAATCGGATGAGTAGTCTCTCCACAGTAACGACATGTTAAATTACATTTATGGTTAAGAAAAACAAAAAATAGCATTTTACTTGCCAGAATATTTTTTTATGAAACTCTTGAATGAATTCTTAAAATAAAGAATATTAGGAGAAATGAAGCATGGAAAATACTATTAAGTATTTTTACGCTCATCCGCTGATCGGATTTTTACTTGATGACGATGAATAGCACAAGATACACAAAAATATCGAACATATGGAACTCTCTCAATTTGTGTTCCTTGTTGTCTTAATTCTTTTCCAATGGCATAATCGACCAATGTTTTGTAACTAGTTTTCCGCTTTGCTTTATCTCGTGGAATCATTCGATTACAAGATGAACATTGAACCTGAGCTACCCCACCTTTTTTTCCTTTACTTCTTCCACCTGATTTTCGTTTTTTTCCCATCAAAACAGCATCCTTTTTGAAATAATGATTTTAATGGATCATTTCTTAATTTTGATACTGATTAATCGTTTTTTAATTCCTTTTATGTTTATTATTATTTAGAACGAAAAGTCAATAGATCCAGCTGGTAGGTTCTATGACGAAATTTAGTATTATTCTGGTAACCCTGTTTTTCTTTTAGTAAGAAAAACTGCTAGATTCTCTAAATTAAATTTATAAGTTTTTTCTGGATCAAAAAAATGAACTATTTGAGGTAATTTTATCTTAAGATGGTTAAAAATCGACTCGCGCACTTTTTCTAGCTGTTCTTTATAATTTTCAGAATATTTATCCTTTGTTGTTATTAATTTTGTTGTTATCTCAATATATTCATAGTCATTTTCTTTTTCATTTAGGTTTTGGAAAATTAATTCGTAAATTTTGTGATATTCATTGGATTTTAAACTAAGAAGAATCATTCCAGGAGTAGGAATCAAAACTAAGAAAAAAATCGGGGTATATGCTCCAAAATACGATTCTAATAGCCTAAAACTTGATTCAGGAATCAATAAACCACCTATAATTGAGTTTAGAACCGCTAGCACTGTACCTTGAAATAAACCTTTTGTAAAAAAATATAATTTCCCAACCTGATAACTTAAAGGATCTTCAGAAGAAAATTGATACCAGTCTTTGAGAAGAATTGCATAACTGAAAAGTGTTAAAGGGATTAATATCCACATTAATAAAACACCATTTATGGATCCAAGGATAATTATAATTGAAAGATCTAAAATAAAAAGAAAGAAAATTAGAGAAATCAAAAAATAACCTTCTGGCTTTTCAAATCATTAACTAAGGAGATCTTTAAGTTCACTTACAAGGCTAGAAATATCTTTTTCCTCTTCTTTAAAGATCTCAGGTATTTTTCGACTGTATCTTCTGAGAACTCGTATGGCTAATCCTAATGAATGGGCTTCATTCGATGCTCCTATTAATATAAAATCTTCAGCTGAACTGAGTACTGTATATCCTTTTTCTCCACGAACTAAAACTTCCCAAAGCTGTCCGTGATCCATTCGGTCAACTACCATTCCTCCAGTTGATAAAACTGCTGCTGATAATGCAGAAAACAAATCGGGATCTGCATCCTTCTCAGAGAAAAAAGCAACTGACATCCCAGTTCGTGTGACTAATGCAAGGGCTTCTAAATCCGCATATCGTACAATTTCCTGTAATAATTTTATTAACTTCTTTTTTTGTTCAACTGTAAGTGCAAAAGCCATTTTTTCACCTTCAACGAAACCCGTGACGTGAATCACAATTCTTGCTATTGAAAATTACTGTCTCAATGATTAATAAGGTTTTTTAGTCAACTATAGCGATTTTTTAAATTTAAATAAATAACCATTGGCAATGATTTAAAGCTTACTAAACTTAGGATTTATCTAGCAGGAAATTTTTACAAGAGCAAAATTCTTGATCTTTATCAAATATTTTCTGAAATTACTTTAAAAATGAGATACTCTTGAACATCTGATAGGTATAGTGTGAGATTTTTTTGATCATCCAAACTGATATTGTTAATCTTGGGTATATGGTACTTGATATCGTCTTTAAGGAACAAAGTAGTCAAAAAATCGATTTAAATTCCTTAAAAAGCCAAAAGACCTTCAAAATTGGTGGACCTCCCTCATTTTCAGGATTAATTCAGATTAAATTGTCTTTAAATTTTCCTTGGATCAATCCTACTCCACATGTTTTTGCCTATGCATGTCCTCAAGTAATAAACTTATTAAGAAAGGTTCCTAATCATCAACCTTTATTAATAAATCTTAGATTAAATAAGACATGCCCTAAATTTCATCTTATATACCCAGAAAACAATGGAGAACGTATCCTTTTTTTACAAGATCCTCCCAGTCCTTTTAATCCTCATGATTTTAACTGGAGAAATATTTCTCCAAAAGCAGTTATTGTTGGCTCCGTATATAATGAATTTAATGAAGTAAAAATATTTGATTTTTTACGAGAACAAACAGATTACATTGCTTTTGATCCACAAGGATGTTTTCGACATATCGGAGATCAGGGGGAAGTTAAACACAGTACTTGGTATGATTCTAAGCTTTTATCTAAATTAAACTGTCTAAAATTATCATTAAATGAGGCTATTCTTTTAGGGAAGGGAAAAAAAGTCGATGATATTATTGAATCCTTATTAGAAGAGAATATTGAAACAATTTTAATAACCAATGGTAGAAAAGGGATTTATCTTGGATCTAAGAACGATCCAAGCAATGAAATCGTTTTTTTGCCTGCTTTTAGGACTGAAAAGGTTGTTGATGAAACAGGTGCAGGAGACATTTTTTTAACAATGTATGTCCATTATTATTTACACTATGGAAATAAAATCATGGCGTGTGCTTTTGCTTCTAGTATTGTTTCATTATTTGTTGAACAGCCAGGATTTGCATCAGATTTTTCAAAAATGGAAATAATAAATAGAATGAGACTAATAGCAGAGGATTCAAAGCTAATTTAATCAGTTATTTCAGTCTTAATTCCTACCTGATTTTTGCAGTTGTGATAGGTCTAATCCCGTGTTTATCATATTCTATCGGAAACGCCCGTGAATCTACTCCAGGAAGTTTTTTAATCCCTAAGACTCGCTCATACAATCGAGTTTCAGTATTTAAACGCATTACAAATTCTAAAACAACATCACTATAATGTGAGAAAAGGTTCTCTTGGTCCATTCCATGAACCCCCCGAACCATAATAAGAAAATGCCAACCAGAGGTACCTTTAATAATTGAAGAATACTCGCTAATAAATCTTAATACTTCTTTTGAAGATGATTGGATTAGCATATAGGTTAATGATGAAATACATGAGTTGAAACCATTTTTCCCATGTTCATTTTTGTATTCTTCAATCTTACGAAAGAGATTATGTGAAACCACGTTGATAGCATCCTGATCCCATTGAATCGTGCGAGTTTTTTTATTTTTGGCGTTAGGACTAAGATCAATAAAATACCAAGGTAATTTTGAGGTATTCCAGTCAAATGCGTCCAATTCCCTTCTAACTTCAAGCTCAGATCGATCCAATGAGGTATAAATCGTTGGAATCCCATTATTTCCTCGATGTACCAAAAGTTGATGTAAGAATGTATCAAATCCAGAACCTGGATCACCTATTATTAAAATCAAAGAATCACGAGGTAGCCCACTAATAAAATCATCTATCACAGGGATACCAATTGGAATCAATCCCTTGGACATTAGAAAACCTCTAACTTTCGTATCCTGCTTGTTATATAGTGGATTTATTATTCAAATTTAATAAATAGAATATTATTCCCGCGTAAAAAAGCTTTTCCATATCGTTTGCTGATTTTCCCCTCTTCCATCTCAGAACAATCTTCAAGGATAAGATTCATGTATTGATCAGTTATTCGGAGTCGTCCTGTATAACTTTGATTACTTTTTAGTCTAACAGTAATTATTTTGCCAATCGCTTTTTCTAGCCTATTCAATGGTTGTGACATTGCTATATTTCCTCATAGAAATTTGTATCGCAGATTAAAAACTGATTAAGCCCCATTATTTCTAGCTTTTTATAATTTCCATTTTTGGAGATTATTTTTCTAAGGTAGAACATTCAAATATCACAAAGTTATTCTTCTTCATCTAAAGAATGAATAAACTCTTCAAATTCCTCGTAATATTGTGCAACATACTCTTGTTTAAATTCATCTAAAATTTTTTCTAAGTCTATCTCAGAACCAGAACTTACCATTTCTGAAACTGTTTTCTTAATAATTTCGAATCTTCTTTTTTTTCGTAATTCTTCCCGTAATTTTAATTCAATTTTTCTAATTTCTTCCTTTACACCTATATCGATCAGATATAACTCATCATAAACCCAAATTTTAAGCTTAGGGTTATTTTCATCTCTCTCTCGTTCGGAAAATTCCTCCAATGGTAAAATTAAAACAGGGATGGAATTGTCATTAAATTGATTTAATGCCTGATCTGAAAAATTAGGTGTTTCCTCTGGGATAATAATCCCTCTTATTCCATAATCAATAAGTTTTAATGCTGTTTGAGCTCCTCCTCCACTTGGATTCAATACTAAAACAATATCCCCTTCATTTAGTCCGTAATCTCTTACCGTGGTTCTTATTGAGTCGTCAGAGAAAGATTTAACCACTTTTAAAGGTATCTCTCTCCCTTGGACCCAAAAGTTTTTGATTTGCTTTAATTTTTCCATTTCTTTAAGATTTTCTCTAATTTGAAAGCGAATCTCTTGATTTTCACTTTTTATTCTCCCAACTTCACGATTAACTCCATTATTAATTTTATTTTGAATATACTTTGCAGTTCGGACTTTTTCTCTCTCAAAGAATTCTTTCCATCTTTTTGTTTCTAACGCATTTCTTTTTGATTGTTTCTTCCAATAGGAAGCTTCACGATCTAAATTATCCATTTCTTCGTAAAAAAAATCGATTTTTGATTGTAATCGCCCAATTTCTTGAGTTAAAGAAATTTTTACCCCATTATAATCTGGTTTACTCTCAAGCCCGTCTCTAGTAGCAAGCTGTTCTTTAACTATCTCTATAGCATTAGCAATATTGTTTCCTGCTAATACCATTCGTTGAACTTCAGGAATATAGGATTGTAATTCAGGATTTTCAAGCTCAATATTACGCTTAATCTTAATTAATTGATCTTTTAAGGAATTATATGCCCTTAATGCTCCATAAAGAGCATCTCGTTCATGACTATTAAGATGTCCATAATCCACTGTTAAATCACGATAATCCTGTAAATATTCTCTTTTCTGAGCCGCTGAAGTTAGTGTTGAAGGGGATAATAACTTTGCTCCTGTGATTTGTGCTATCTTTTCTACCATCGCAGGCGGAGGTACAACATCAGCAGCTACACAACAAATTTTCCCGAATTTAGATGCAATACGAATAATTTGAGATACCCCACATTCTCTTTTAGAATTAAGATAGAGCATCTGTCCCTTTAAACAATCTACGATGGCAATACCAGTTGTAGTACCTGGATCAATACCCAATATAATATTATGAAGTGTTTTACTAGCTGGGGCTACAGAAGGGTCAAGAGGTCTAAATTCAAGATTGGATTTACTAATTCGTTCGAAATCAACACGAACAAGCTCCGTATTCAACGATTTAGATTTATTCCGAATCTCCTGTATTTTTTTCTTTTCTAGTTGAACTAGATAAACACGTCGGTTAGGATATTCATATTCCTCTGCATCTAAACCGAAATCTTTTAGTATATTTTCTACTGCACCAGCAGCTTGATCTACTGCAGTTCTACTTATTCTCTCATATCTTGGTGCTGACCAACCACCATGACCATGACTCTTTCTTTTAGAAATAACTATACGGATCTCTTCCTCAAATGCGATGATTTCATGACCAATTTTCTTCTTACAAAGATAAGCACATATCTCTGCGGTTTCAAGAGAATCTAATTTTGAGGAACCAAATGAAAAGCTTAAGACTTTCTTCAAATGATGTTTTTGCACAAGAGTATGTATTTTTTCCATCCCAGTCCTTGGATTGCCAGTAACCTGAACTAAACTTGTTGTAGGAGGAATTATATTTAAAAATCGAATTATCCCTTTAGCATCTGGAGCTAATTCGAAAATATTGTCTATAGCAATAAAATCAGGATTCAGATCAAAAATTTTTTTAGCCAATGATCTCTTATTAAGCTTAGGATATTTATCCATATGACCATTAGCCAACACTACTAAAGAAAATATAAAAATACCTCGCTGGTTTCTATCTACCCTACTTAGTATATCTATTCCAAAAATAATTGGGTTAGAATTCATATTTTTGTCCCTAATTCTCTATAGGAGCGTTTAATAGTTCATTTACTATATCCATAACTTCAATTTTATATGCTAAATTGAATTTTCTAAAGAAAAATTTTAGAATATTTCCAATATCCCTCATTAATGCCTCCTTGGCGTGGGTTGCAGATGTTTCAATATATTGTGGCCAATCAAAAAGGACTGGATAATCTTTTTCATCTAAACGTATGTTGTATTCGCTTAGATCCCCATGAATAAAACCTGTGGCTGTAGCTTTCCTTATTTCCTGAAGAATATTTTCAAAGAGGTTAAGGATCTGTTCTTGAGATTCATATTCGTTTTTTTTAACTCGGTAGAGATCAGTACCTATAATTATTTCCATTGCTACAATATGGCGATTTTGAGCTATTGGCTTGGGAACACTGATACCTGCATTATATAGATTGGTCAAAGCTTCATATTCTCTCTGTGCTGATAATCGACTTTCATATAGTGGAGATAAATGTCTTTTTTCAGCTATGAAAGATCTTGCTTTACGAGTAGCGCGGAAATCAAGTTTTCCTAAACGATGAATCTTAATTAAGAATTGCATTCCTTCATTATTGATAGCTAGATGGATGTTACTTTCTTTCCCCGCACCAATTTCAGGCCCAACTTGATCAATGATACCTTTTTCTACCAATGCTTTTAATCCTAAGGCATCATAGCCCATAAAAGTCAATGCAACACCAAGATAATGCCTTTGAACAATAAAAATTAATTTTAATCTTTTTAATCTTCTAAGTTCTACTTCAGTTCTTTTTTCTGAATATTTCAAAATAGTTGCTATCATTTCGACTGGAACAATTTCATAATATGCCATATTCACCTCAATTAAAGATAATAATTGGAATTGAAATTTATTCAGATCCCGAAAAATGTCTAATATCTTCAATGGCATATATACTACCCAAATTAAGTCGGTCAGTAAGTGCAACTGTCATCATTAGTCAAGAATACAGAAAAAGCTGATTCAAGACCTCCGTAGACCGTCTTTCTCATCATAAGGGAAAAAATGTTTCATTTAACCCTTTCTTGTGTCATTAAACACTTAATAGAATCAGTTTATTAAATCTTATTTTTACTCTGAATCCTTAAACATGGAGTATATAGTAACATTGAAAAAAATTTATAAAACAAAAAAGATAAAATGGTCGTTCTTTAATAAACAGCTGGAGTTTGAAATTCTCCACCATAAGCAAATGCTTGATCTGGATCTATTTCTAGAAATACCTTTTCTCCTCGCTCTAATGGGACTTCTTTTATAATTTTACGATGAATTGTTAATATTGTTTTATTTGATAACTCTACTTTTACATACTCCAAAGTTCCCATAAACATTGATTCCAAAATTTTTGCTGTTATCTGATTTTTTGTTTCTGATTTATCATGAGATATTTCGATCATTTGTGGTCTCAGAATCACATGAACATTTTCTTTAACTTTTAAACCTTTTATTTGGTTTGACTTGAAACAGTCATTTGAATTTAATAAGCATAAAACCGCACTATTGTTTTCTAAATTAAGTACTTGACATTTGATAAGGTTGGCTTCACCAATAAATGCTCCTACAAAGGAATTAAAGGGGTGTTGCCAAATTTCTAATGGTGACCCTACTTGTTCTACTATTCCTTTATTCATTACTGCAATCCTATCTGAGATGGATAAAGCCTCACTTTGGTCATGTGTTACAAATATAGCTGTTAGACCTATTTTCTTTATTAATGTTCGAATTTCTGATCTTGTTTCGATCCTTAGTTTAGCATCAAGATTTGAAAAAGGTTCATCAAGAAGTAAAATAGAAGGATTGACAACAATTGCTCGAGCTACTGCAATTCTCTGCTGTTGTCCTCCCGAAAGCTCCGAAGGTTTTCTTTCTGCCAATTTTTCGGCTTGAACCATCTTTAAAGCTTTTAATATTCGTTCCTTTCGTTCTTCTTTAGGTATCTGCCTAGATCCAACGGTCATACCAAATTCTACATTCTTGAAAACAGTCATATGAGGCCATAGAGCATATGATTGGAAAACCATCGCCATATCTCTTTTTCGAACAGCTAGATTTGTGATTGGCTTCATTTGTCCATCGTTGCGATCTTTAAAGTATATTTCTCCCCCATCAACTTTTTCTAAGCCAGCAATAGATCGTAAAGTGGTTGATTTTCCGCAGCCAGATGGTCCGAGTAATGTAATAATTTCTCCTTCATAGATTTCTAAATTAACATTATCAACCGCAATAACGTCACCAAACTTCTTTGTAAGATTCTCTAAGATAAGAATAGGAGTCTTTTTGCTCAAAACTCAGACCTCATTATACTTTATTCCATAAATTTAGACCTTCGTTTCTTTTTTAAACTTTTGTGGTTTAAATGATTCTGTAATCTGTTGTAAAAGGTTTATTTTAAAGTTTATCTTAAAAGATGTTGTTTAGAGAAATGCAAGGGATTTCAAAATTTAACTAAATCTTTTTAATGAGAAATTCTAAGATTTTTTCTCCTAAATGGGATTCTAGTAAAGAATTATATATTGTACTATCGTATTGCCTGTAAATCTTTTGATTGTTTGAACACAATTAACTATATTTAAATAATACAAATAAACCTTAAAAACTAACTCCTAGCACAGATAATTCCTGACCTATATCAATTTTTCTACACTTATGATAGGTTAATGTGAAATATTAGACATTAATTCAAATTTAGGAGAAAGAATATATGAAAAAATATCTTCTAGGAATTTTCTTGGGATTTTTGCTCCTTGGAGCATTTATTCCAACTATTGAAAACATGGCTGCTCCCCAAATCACTGATACTTTAGTAATTTTACACCCTCATAGCAGTGAATTTGCAGATCATGTTATTGATGCCTTTAAGGTTTGGTATACAACAGAAACTGGTAATGATATTACAGTCACTACATCAGTAAAATATTCTGGTGATTGTTACGCTGATGTTGTGACATGGAATGGCACAAATCCAGAAGCTGACGTTTGGTGGGGTGGTGGTGAATTTTATTTCGAAGAAGCACGAAGAGCAAATCTTTTAGAGCCATATGAGGTAGTTGAAGATGGCAATATCTCAGCATATTTAGGTGGATGGCATTTAAAAGATGACTCGGATACTACCCCCACTTGGTACGCTGCAGCAATGAGTGGATTTGGAATAATTTACAATACTGCTTATCTTACAGCAGAAGGATTAGATGTACCAACAACTTGGGCTAGTCTAGCTGATCCTCAATATTTTGGTCATGTCGCAATGACTGATCCTGATTTAAGTGGATCAACGGTTGCTATTGTAAAACAACTTTTACAATTTATGGCAGATGAGCATTCTGGTTCAGAAATAACATTTGCAGCAAATGTTACTTCAGCTTGGGAATTATGGGTAAAAATCTCTGGTAATATAGGAACTTTTTCAACAAGTAGTTCAAAAGTACCTGCTGATGTTTCGGAAGGAAATGCTGGAATTGGTCTTTGCATTGATTATTATGCATTAGATATTATGGTAAATAATACTGACATTGGGTTTACATATGGTGGAGCTACAACTGTCAGTCCTGATCCTGCAGGAATTATTAAGGGAGCTGCTAATTTAGCCCCAGCACAGAAGTTTATGGACTTCTTAACTGGAACTGCAGGGCAAACTCTTGTTGGTGATTATCGTACGCCAGCTAACTTTAAAGCAGGAACTGCCAGCCATATTCCAAAAGCTTTCACTACCACAGGAGCCCCAAATACAGCAGCATTCCCGATCATCAGTCCATTTAATCCAGCAATTGATGGTGCGATTCATTCACGAGCTGAGACTCTTTTCCACTATTGGATTGTAGAAAACCATGATGACTTGAAAGCTGCATGGGAGAAAATTATTTCATTAAATGATGGAAGCCAGAAAGATGATGCGATTGCAGCTCTTGTCAAATTACCTGCTGACTTCAATGGTACAATGGCAGGTTTAGTAGCCCTTAAATACAAAGACTCTGCAGTTACTGGAAATTGGACCGCTCACGGCGCAGCACAATTCGCTGAAGCATTAGAAATTGCTGGAAAAGGAGGAGCAATTCCCGGATTTGAACTTTTAATAATCCTTGGAAGTCTAGTAGTTTTGATTCCTCTTTTACGTAAAAAGGAATAGAACTGAAAAATACCCTTTAGATCAAGATTTTTTAAAATCTGATCTTTCTCTTTTTTTTTTACTAACCATCTGAAAAAAACTCTATTTTAATTTTGCCAAGATATTTTTAAAGGAGCATATAAAATTAAATAAAAAGGAATCTTCCTGATTAGAAGGATCGAAAATGATACCAGCTACCTTAACAAAAAAGTTCAAAGAAGAAATAGCTCCTAAGACAAAAAAAAAGACAAAATCTTTATTTGCCAATTATGAATTCAAATCCTTAGGTATATTCTCAATCCTAATGTTTATATTCAGTTTTTATATGTTATTACCAATTTTAAATGTCTCAATTGCAGCTTTTAACTTTTCAGAACCAAATAATTTCTTTGACAACTTTATTTTCGTATTCAATGACACTGTTTATCGAACAAGCTTATTCAATACAGTTTTCACAGGTTTCACGACCACTTTTATCTGTTGTATTATTGGTTTGACGGTAACTATTATTTTTGCTAGATATCATTTTGCTGGTAAAAGATTTTTCCAGATATTAGCTATCCTTCCTTTAGTATCCCCTCCTTTTGTAGGAACATTTGGATTAAGTCGTCTATTAGATCGTAATGGTATTGTTAGTAATTTTCTTCAGCTATTCATTCCTGGTTTGCCCGATTTACTTGGTTCTTCACTTTGGGGAATCATCTTCATGCAATCTATTCATCTCTGGCCCCTTATCTTCTTCAATGCTTCTGCTTCATATAGTAAGATTGATCCTGCTCAAGAAGAGCAAGCTAGAAATTTAGGAAGTTGGGGATTAAACTTGTACCGAAAGATTATCCTACCTTTAATAACACCAGGATTTGTTGCAGGAGCTGTACTCGTATTTATTTGGTCAATTAGCGATTTAGGTACTCCAATTGTTTTAGAATTCCCAAAATTTGCTCCTTTTGTTGTTTTTAAAGATATTAGAGATGAAAGACAGACACATCTTTATGAAGCTTATGCACTTGTGATTATTTTACTTATAATTAGTGTTCTTGCGCTATTATTTGCCTCTAAACTTGTTGGGATGAAAGATTATGCTCCAGAAAAAGTTTCAGGAATGAAATTAGATCGAATGATGCAAACTCCATCAAAATCTAAATTAATTCTTGTTTATTTTATTCTTTCATTTCTATTGATTATATCGCTTCTTCCCCATCTTGGGATCATTTTTGTAGCCTTTGTTGAAAAAATCAATATTGGGGAAATAATACCCACCCTTTGGACTTTGGAAGGAGTAACAACAACATTAAGCAAAGAAAAGGTTATAGATATGATCATTAATTCCCTAGTTTACTCGATCTTAGCAATGTTTATAACAATTTTTATTGGAATAACCGTTGCATATCTTATTGTCCGAAAGAAGAAGCTAAATGGAATAACTACTATTATGGCGATTATCGGAGGCTATGCAGGACTTATTCTAGGAGCAAAAGCAGCATCAAGGCTCTCTATAGGATCAACAGAGAAAGTTCTAACTATGTTTGCATTTGCAATTGTAACTGCTCTTATCTTCTTTTTTATTGGTAAATTATTAAATCTTCGATCATTAGAAATTTTTTCGACCATGCCCTTTGCCGTCCCAGGCATTGTTTTAGCATCAGGATATATTTCATTCTTTAGTTCAACTACTTCTTTATGGGGTCTTTTACCCGCAGAATTTGATCTTATACCGATTATTGGAAATATAACTAGTTTAATTCGAGAAATATTCCTTTCTACCCCTAATTCACCATTAGAATTTAGATTCACCTCTTTTTGGTTTATCTTTGTTGTTTCTTATTCTGTTAGAAGGATGCCTTATGCTGTGCAGTCATCAACCGCTGTTCTTCGTCAAATTCATGAATCTCTAGAAGAAGTCGCACATAATTTGGGTGCATCCACATTAACTACACTTAGGAAGGTAACAATACCTTTAATGGCGAGTGGTGTGTTAGCAGGGGGGATTTTGACTCTAATAACGAGTTTTACAGAAGTTTCGACCTCTATCATGATTACGCCTATAAATGAACCTTTTAAACCATTTTTTCCCTTCACTAGTTTATCAGACCCATTGACAAAAGGAATTTATGATGAAATAAATCGTGGGGGATATCCTATAGCCCCTGCTGGTGTTATGGGATTGATTCAATTGATTGTAGCAGCAATAGGAATGACAATTACACAAAAATTACTTGGTGAAAAAACAGGAACAGCATTTGGCGGATGAAAAAATGTCAGTTGAACAACCCCCAAATCGATCACAATATTCAAAGAAAATAATTAGATTCTTGAAAGATTTACCAGCTTATATCATAGAATATAAAAGTGCTATTATTTTTATTGTGGCTTGGTTAATCATTGCTGAAATTGCAGGTTATTCATTTGTAAATCTTTTTATAATGATCATTAAACTCCTAGCGTATCCATTATATTTAATACTTTTTAACACAGAGTTTAGAGCAATGAAAATCCCAGAAATATTTATCCTATTAATCCCATTAGTCTTTTTCGTGTTAATTGGATTTTTAACTATTATTGCAACTGAGGATTGAAAGATATCACCCCTTCAATTAATTAAACTATTTAAAGTTTAATAGATTTAAATAGGTATGATTTATCAGCTAATGGGGTCATTTCAGGAGATTTAATAACATATATTAATGTTCTAAGCTTCTCTATATTATTAGTATGGAAAAAAATAGATATAAAGAGCCCATTGATTCAGTCTAAATTCTTCTTTTCTTTATTACGTGAGGGGATGAACTCTTCTTTCAGGAATTTAACCAAATCAGCTACTGAGATAAAGGTTTTATCTGCAAAAAAACTTGTAAACGGGCTATAATTTTCTGCTGGAAAAACAGCAAAAACATATTTATTATTTCGGAATCCATAAGCTTGTTCATTAACCACACCAGATGAATGGACAATTTCTGGATAAAATACAACAACCATAGTTCCTTGATCTATTAACTGGAAGTCACGATAGACAGTTTGATAAAAATCATAAATACGAATGTCATCAGGAATGTCTTCATAGACTTTTTCGAGTTCCATGGTTCCAGGATCAAATACAACCATTCCAAGATTTCTAAGTTTGTTTGCTAAGATTTGTATTTCCTTTTTTTTTTCCTCATCTTTGATATGTGTCATAGGATAAGAGAGATAGACTTTTTCGGAAATCTCATGTTTAAAAATGAGTAAATATAAAGTTTCAGGAGGTTGTTTTCTTGCTATTATATAGAAAGGCTTTTTCAATATTTCCGCCATAAGTTTAGTAGTGAATGCTTCCTCTTCTTGCCAAATTCCTAATTGTAGTCGATTATTCATACCTCCCCAAAGCGGATTGGCTTCTAATGTATTATAAATATCATTAATCACATTAATAATTGTTATGAAAATATCTGGTTTCAATTTTGTTAAATAAAAAAAATCCCATCCTTGCATCAGATGCTCACGCCATCTAAAGGTTGCATGAGTATTGATAATCACGGCAACATCTTCATTTTGGGATTCATACTCTTTCACTTCCCGAATTATTCGTTCAAAAACAGTTGATCTTAATGCTTGAAGAGTTGAAGGTGAAAGATCTAACATCTTTTCACGTTTTACATCCATCCTCAGTTCTTCTGCAGCCTCGAGCATCATACGATTGGTATTCATGATTATTAATTTCTTCTTCGGGTGATTTTGTTTAATATATTCTTCTAAATCACGAACAGCGTCAGATCGTCCAGACCCAGAAATTCCACTAACTATAACGCGCACCTAGTTTTCCTACCTATTTAATTATTGCAAGTTCTATATTGAATCCTCATTTTTAAAGTCAAATTTCAAATCTTCAGCTTACTTCAGAGTTTTTATAATTAAGCTTTTCTAATTAACCAAAATTATTTTTCGCTTCCATTATTTATCCTATTGTATGTTAATTAAAAATGGAAAAATTCATGTTACCTCCCATTCCCTTGCTGTTTTTGATTTTGACGGAACTCTATCTTTAAAATCTGATTCATCCTCATGGAAAACAGTGCACGATTATTTTGGCACATGGGAGTCTCACGGTAAAGCTATTTTGGCAAAATTCCTAAAAGGAGAAATTTCTTATTATGAATTTTGTCGCCTAGATGCTAAAACATGGAAAGGATATTTAGAGAGTGATTACTACAAAGCTCTCGAAACAATTGTATTAAGGGATGGACTATCCGGTTTAGTCACTTTTCTAAAGGAAAAAGGATTTACTCTTGCTATCTTATCAATGGGGCTTTTTACTGTTGTAGATCAAATTGCACGAAAATATAAATTTGATTATTGGATTGCCAATGATATAGTTCGGATCAACAATCAAATTACAGGAGAAGTGAAAATTAACATAGGATGGAAAAAGAAAGGTACAATTTTACAATCAATACTTAAAAAATACAATATTGATAAGAATAATTGTTTAGCTATTGGAGATGCATCCGCGGACATCGAGATGTTTGAAGCTGCAGGTATTTCAATTGCTATTGAACCTAGTTCAGAAGAGGTAGCGAAAGCTGCTGATTTTGTTTGTCAAGGAAAAGATCTGAGAGAAATAATTTCTTTCTTTGAATAAACTTTTATTTATTTCTTTTTTATCAACTTGAAGAGTATTGCATTAATATCCTTAAGATCAAATTCCTTAGGATTTAAAAATGATCCTACAGGTTCAATTCGTTCTTCTAAACCTAAAAACATAGCTTCTGAAATCTCTCCGGCAACTTCAGTTGGTGGAAGAAAAGAAACAGCTAATTTTAGGTTTGGTTTTATCGTAGTGAGGTTAGTCATTACTGTATATTCTCCTTGACTATCAGATACACGAGCTTTAACAAATTCTCCGATTTTTTGAACATTCCGAATCCTTACTGCTTTAATATCTATTCCTACCCCTATTTCAAATCCTTCCTTTTGTAATCTGTTTTGAAAACCTTCAAGAAGCTGTACTCCCCAGTTTAATATTGCGTAACTTAACTTATGAGTTGATGGAGTTTGTAAAGCAGGATTAATAGCTTCTCGTAATTCTTGTGCCATTTTTTGAATTAAAATAACATCTTTATGTTCATGGAGATCCTTTAGAGACAGATATGAATACTTGAGGATCATCAATGCTGCCTCGCATTTTCTTAAAATTTCTTCTAAATCATCTTTTGATCGTGAGGGCCGAAAACCTAGTTTAAATTTAAATTGATCCTTTAATTTATGAACAGCATATTCAGCAACAATAATTTGAGGAAGTTTATCAGTTTGTATACTCAATCTCTACACCCGAGTGACTTGGAACTTCTTTATTTAATATTTGAAATATTATAATTCTAACGAAGCTCTTCAATATCTTTAGAAAGTTCTTCAGCAATTTGTATAATTGGAGTAAAACTTTCAGCTGTTAAAGAGGCTCCTCCAATAAGACCTCCATCAATATCTGTAATCTCCAACAGTTCTCGTGCATTACTTTGGCTCATTGAACCCCCATAGATAATACGTATCCACTCTCCAATTGGATTACCAAATTCTTTCCTAATCCAATCTCTTATCATTTTATGAGCAGAAGCGGCTTGAGTAGGAGTAGCAGGCTTTATTTCAATACCAGGATTCAAATAAGGATTATTAATCGCCCAAACAGGTTCATAAGCGATAATAATTTTCTTAAGTTCTTCATCAGAAACTCCAAATAAACATTCGCTTAGCTGTGAACTATTAATTTCCCTTGTTAGTCCTTCTTCGCGTTCTTTAGCTGTTTCACCAATACATAAGACAACTTTAAGCCCATGTTGTAATGCTTTAAGCACTTTCAAGTTAATTGTTTGATTGGACTCCCCGAAAATTCTTCGTGGTTCACTATGGCCAAGAATCACATAATTACACCCTGCATCTAATAAAGATAATACTGAAATTTGACCTGTAAAAGCCCCCTGTTCAATATAATGCATGTTCTGACCTGCTATTCTTAATTTGGTTTTAGCAATAATCTGTTTTACATTAAATAAACTGTTAAATGGGGGAGCAATAAACACCTCTACCCGTTTAATATTTTCTATTGTAGAGGCAATTGTTTGAGCCTTTTTTTCAGCATCATCAACAGTTAAAACTTGCATTTTCCAATTTCCGCCTATTACAAATCTTCGCATATTCAATCATCTCTTTGTTTGCTGAGTGGTTTTTACTAATGAAAAGTTTTCATTTATTTGAGGTGGTACCTATTCAGAATAATTTTTTTATCAAATAATCTCTTTAGTCTTCTACTAATGAAAATATGTAAACTTTCCAGAGTAAATTTTAAGAATAATTATGGGGATGAATAAAGAAGTATGGATTCTCTTCTGGAGATAATACTAGAAAAGCTACTCTTAATGCTATAATATTAATAGCCACTGCTAAACCCTTCGCTTCTGAGACTTGATTAACCAATAATACAGTAAATATTAATAGTAATCCAACTGATGCAACTAATACAGTGGTTCTAATGACACGACGTGATCGTTGACCACTTAATACATAAATTTCATCTGGAAAAGCATATTCTATTGCTATATTACTCAAATTAAATGTTAAAATTACTGCCCAAATAAGAAAGATCAAATAAACAACCAATAACAAAACAATATCTAAACCCAACCTATTTAAATCGATTAGAGTGACTAAAACACAGAAAAGGATTATTAGAATATCAGTAGTTTTATTCAAATCTTGTATTTCCATATTTGATTAAAGAAAATTTACTTTATACAATTTAATTTTTTATCCTATCTTTTTTTTGAGGTGTTAAACTTGAAAAACATTTTTTTTTCTGCAAAACATACTGGACATACCCATGTGTTAGGAATTTCTTCGAATAGGGTCCCTGAATGAATTTTTGATACAGCATCACCTATCTCAGGTTTATAGACGTATCCACATACACTACAGCGCCACCAATCTTTTGGCATGATATATCCAGTATTTTCCCTATTCAACATCAATTATTCCCTCTGCAGTTACCCCAAAAATTGCTTCACTCTCTGGTAAGAGGGGACTATCAACGATTCGTGCAATTCTTCTTTCTCCTTTTGATTTTCGGAGATAAACACGGGTTTGTGCTGCATGAGCTACAATATGCCCTCCTACTGGAGCTGTTGGATCGCCAAAAAATTGATCAGGTTTTGCATGTACTTGATTAGTCACAATTACTGCGATATTACCAACCTCAGCAGCACGTAGAATTGTATGAATGTGTTGATTGAGTTTTTGTTGACGAGATGCTAGTGTTCCTCTTCCTACATACTCTGCACGGAAATGCGAAATTAACGAATCTACAATTAGTAATCGAACATTCTGAACAGGAATATATTCTTTAATCATCTTTTCCACTAATACCATTTGATGATCACTATTGTGAGCTCTTCCATGTAGAATATTCTCAAGAGCTATATCTACCTCTAATACATCTTTCCATCGTTCAGCCATAGCCACGATCCTTTCAGGTCTAAAAGTTCCTTCAGTATCAATATATACAACTTTAGGTAAATTATCTCCTTCTTTTAAACCACCTCTTTCTCTTGGTAATTGAACTGTAACACATAATTGATGCGCAATTTGGGTTTTACCTGTTCTAAATTCTCCATAAAGCTCAGTTATAGCTCCAGTTTCAATTCCTCCTCCAAATAATTCATCTAATTGTTTACTTCCAGTAGTTATTTTAGCTAATTCTCTTCTTCGATTTAAGACTGATTTAGCAGTCTCAAAATCTATATCTAAGGCCTCCCTCGCTGACTCGATTATTTTAGTCACTGTTTTCTCCCCCATATTAGCAATTGAGGCTAATTCTCCAACAGAGACCGTTGCTATGGCTTCTAATGTGGAAAATCCTGCTTCTATTAGTTTTTGAGCAGTCGATGGCCCAACTCCTGGAAGATCTGTAATGCTAGTTAGTTTAGAGGTTTTTCTGCTCTTATCTTCTGACTTCTCTTCTTCTACGTCCTCTGAATTTTCGATTTTTTTCTTTGGGGACATTTTATTCCCTTTCCTGAGATTTCTATTCTTTCTTACTGTTAAGTCCAGAACATTCCTTCTGATTATATGTTCTTCTTAAAATAATTTTGTCAAATTAAACTCTGATTGGAAGTGAGATTCTTCTTGTTCTTTAGTTTATACTTCAATAAATATTTCCCTAGTGATTTCTTCAAATAAAGATAGTTCCCTAGAAATTTGGATAGATAAATAAATCCCAGGGATTTTTTTACTTCTCTCCTGATCTTTAGGAAACACTATTTAGAAAATTTATAAACAATATACTAAATTATAATTTATTTTATTCATGAGTTTTAGGGATTACAAAAATGCTTATATCTAATATTTTAGGGTAATAACTATACAGGATTTAACAACCCTAAAATATATATTAGACTTATATTTCAATTGCAGGGATTAAATTTGGTTACTCATTACCTCGGTCCTCTTTATTTGCAGATTGTAAGACTTTTATCCAATAAAAGAAAAGCTGTATCTCCTATCTTAGCCACTGTAATAATCTTTGGCTTGATTATCACAGGGGTTATGATGACCTTTATACAGGTTGTACCATTTATCGAAAGAGCTCAAAGTGAGGAGGCTATTTCTACGGTAAAAAATAGCCTTCTTGATCTAGATACAACGATTAAAACTTTAATCAGTGAAAGTGGTGACCCAGGTGGCTTTCGAACCACACTCTTTCAAAAATCTGCTGGTAAATTAGTATTTTCTCCTGCATCAGCCTATATTTCCTTAAAACTAGTTGATCAAGATTCGGAAATCGTTTATAATTTCACAAATATTGATTCAGGACATCCAGTCAAATCACTTGATTGGGTTTATAACAGTCCAAGAACAATAGTACCACGAGGGACATCAAAATACCTGTTAGGCCCTGATCCATATCAACATCGTGATCCAGTTTTTTTAACAGGTGCTTTTGCTAGTACTGAATATCAAGAATTGACAAATTTGACTCTAAGTCACTTGAATGATCGAAGGCATCATATCATCTTGAATTACAGGACTTCTATTCATTTAACTGTCTCTACGTCTCCTGAGCCTGAAATAAAATTCCAAGTTTTCTTTATTTCCCTTTCAGCAAATTTTGATGTTATCCATTCTTCATCCACTCAAATAAAAGTTCATTCTACTCAACTTACATCTTCCCCAATAACCCTTCCAAGTAACCCTGCAATCTCTCAGTTAAATTTATTATGGGAAGATATTCGTGATACAGGTACCGTTTCTTATGATCTTTGGAGCACCCAAAATATAAGAGGGCTTACTCAAATAAGTTATTTCAATATTGTTGTTCAAAAAATTGTCTATGAAATTGGTTTAAGCACATAATGAGAGTAAAATAATATGGCGTCTCAATATATTACTTTTATGATGATTTTTACTCTAGGTTTAAGCTTAGTGATTTTGACTAATTCAATGTTTCTTACTTTAAGTGAAGAATTTCGGGATAATTTAGCTAATCTAGAAATGCGAGAAATTCTCGAATTTCTGCAAAGTCAAATCCAGCAATCATTGCAACTTTGTGACTCTGGAAATATTACAATAAACCAATATATAAATCTCCCATCGCTACTTGGTCAAGGACTTCGTTATTCTATTGAAATAACTAATGTATCTAATAATGAAATCCAACTTCATGGCTTTACCACGAAATATGAAGTAAATCGTATACAATCGTTCATGATCAACAGTAAATTCAACCTTATTGTGGCAAATACAGCTTTTCAAAGCGTCAATGAGATACTTATTTTATCTATAGGAAAGATTGGGCTGGATCTTAATATCCAGATAACTTAATATTTGAGATATTACATAATCCTAATAATCACATCTAAAAAATCAAATACATAAATAATTAAATTAAAATCTAAATAAAATTGTTAACCTAATGAGAAATTTTTAACTCCATTAATTAATTAATAAATAGAAGGTTAGGAATAAATGTCCGAATCGAGTAGTTTAATTCGTGAAACATATCCTTTAATCCCCCCATTTAGTTACGCACTAGTTGCAACTGACCCAGAATCAAAACAAACTAAATATACCGTCGTTGAAGTTCCTCTTAGTGCTAAAGAGAAAGAAATTTTGGATATGATCAAGAGTACATTAGAAGAAGAATTAGATGTCGACTTTAATGTTCTTAAAAACCCTGAGGTTGCTCGAGATTACTTAAGACAGAAAGTCATCGGTATTGCTAAAAATTACGGTTTAAAATTAGATGAGAAAACATTTGACAAAATCAATTATCATATAACACGAGATTTTGTGGGATTTGGACCTATAGATGCAATGCTAAAGGACCATAATGTTGAAGACATTTCGTGTGATGGGGTTGGAATTCCTGTTTATATCTGGCACCGAAAATTTGAAAGTATTCAAACTAATATAAAATTTGATAACGAAGATGATCTGGATGCCTTTATTATTAAGCTTGCTCAGCGTTCAGGACGTCATATTAGTGTTGCACGACCTTTATTAGATGCAGCTCTTGCTGATGGGAGTCGTCTGCAGTTAACATATGGTAGAGAAGTTACTCAAAGGGGTAGTACTTTTACAATCAGAAAATTTCGTTCTGATCCACTAACCATAACTGATATGATAACATTCAATACAATTGATGAAGATCTTGCAGCGTTTCTTTGGTATGCTTTAGAGAATAGAAATTCAGTAGTTATCGCTGGAGGTACAGCTGCAGGTAAAACTTCACTTCTTAATAGTTTAGCAATGTTTATTCGACCAGGAATGAAAATAGTATCTATTGAAGATACTGCAGAACTTCATTTACCACATGAAAATTGGATTCCAGCCGTGGCTCGAGAAGGATATGGTGGACGAGAAATAGATGGATCTAGACGTGGGGAAGTATCAATGTATGATCTACTTCGTGCTGCATTGCGACAAAGGCCTGATTATTTATTTGTTGGTGAAGTTCGTGGTTCGGAAGCTTATAACCTTTTCCAAGCCATGGCAACAGGACATACAGGAATGGGTACAATACACGGAGATAGTGTTACAGGAACTATACGTCGACTTGAAAATGAACCCATGAATATTCCTCGAACATTAATTCAAACTCTAAATCTGCTTATTGTCCTTCGAAAGGTTCGACGTGGGGATAAGCAAGTAAGAAGGGTTATTGAGGCGACAGAAATCGTGGGAATTGATCCGGTAACCACAGAGTTAATAACAAATAAAGTTTTTGGTTGGAATGCACGCGAAGACGCCTTTATCAATTATGGAAGGTCTTATATTCTTGAAGGAATACAAGAAGGACAAGGATTGACAGATTCCCAAGTTTATGATGAAATTGAGAGGCGTAAAACCATTTTAAGATGGCAAGTAAAGAAAAAATTGGCCCATTACACACAAGTTGCTGAAGTTATTAACAATTATTATCAAAATCCTTTAGAAACTGTAGATCGAGCAAAAAGAGAACTAAAAGCTGTCTAAAAATCGTTGTGGAGCGTTTTACTTTGAGTAAGTTTATAAGGCGAGTTGGTTATCTCCGTTTTGGGAGGTATCTAGAACCATGGATTGAAGGGGGAAAGTTTAAGCGATTAGGTCGAAGTTTAAAAAAAGCAGGAATAGACATTTCTGTTCGTGCATATCTTGGAAGTGCAATACTCAGTTCAATTATTGTTGGATTATTAGTCTTATTTTTTAGTACAGGATTAGTATTAATACTTGTTCAATCATTAACTCCTCAAATCAACGCCAATGGACAATTATTATTGAGTATTATTATAGGCATAATACTAGGAATATTTTTTGCCATAATAACCTATATTCCATTCATATATTGGCCTCAAATGAAGGCTGCTGATCGTAAAATTCTTATTGAAGCTGGTTTACCATCAACCGCTTCTTATCTGTCTGCTATGTCAAGTTCTGGAGTTCCCCCAGATAGATTATTCTACTCACTTGCAGGTGAAGAATCAGTCGCTCCTGAAATTTCCAAGGAGAGTAAACGTATAACACGTGATATTGAAATTTTTGGTTATGATATTTTAAAAGCACTTAGAACTGCGAGCGAACGGTCTCCTTCAGAAAGATTCTCCAAATTTCTTGATGGTATGTCTGCAACAGTGACTAGCGGTGGTGATTTAACTTTTTTCTTAACAGCTGAGAGTAAAGCGCTAATGAAACTTAAAGAAGAAGAAACAAAAGAGTTTATTGAACAATTAGGGGTTTTATCAGAAATTTTTATGATCATCGGAGTAGTTTCACCTCTTTTCTTTGTTGTTATTATTGCTATTTTAGCTGTTATCACTAAGGATGCAACTGTAGGTGGAATAATTATGGTTCTACTTACCTATTTTTTGATGCCAATCCTATTAACAGTGATGCTTTTACTAATTTCAACAATATCACGAGAAATTTAAATGGAGGCAAGAAAGAATGGGAAAACTTACTACAAAAGGTGAACAAAGGATTTGGATACTCTCAATATTTTTGTTTCTTGTTACATTAGTGATTTCATTATTTTTCTATAGTCCAGTTATTCAGCATATTGTTGAAAGAACAGAACCTGTTTATCCTCCTATTGAAAATGATCCTTACTTATTCACTATACGTGAGGTCTCTTTAGATCCTATCTTCAAGTTTTTTGATGTTTTAGATATTACAGTTTTACTAGCTCTAGCTCTCCTTTTAATACCTGCTCTAGCTTATCATTCGAATCAAAAATGGCGGGATAATATTGATGACCACATTCCTTCTCTTCTTAGAGAGATTTCTGATGCTCAAAAAACAGGTTTACCATTACCTAGAGCAATAATGGAATCCTCAAAGCATCAATATGGAGCACTTACACCAGAATTAAAAAAAATGGCCGCTAAAATAAGTTGGGGAATACCTTTCAGCAAAGCTCTTCGAAGTTTAACTGAAACTGCAGACACTCCTTTAATGAAGCGAACCTCGCTGTTGATTTTAGAGGCTGAACGATCAGGTGGAGCCATTGAAGATGTATTTGAATCTGCACATAACCATGTTTCTGAGATTTTAGGTTTAAAACGGGAAAGACTTTCAGCAATGAAACCTTATACTTGGATAATATATGCCTCTTTCATTGTATTTGCGATTGTAATGATTATCTTACTTTATTCCTTCTTCCAAACCCTTGCAGTTCAAATAGTTGATGCTGTTTCAGCTGGACAAGTAGCAACTGCAAAACTCCCATCGAATGTTGCAGGACTTCAATTACTCTTTTTCCACCTTATGATTATTGAAGCAATATTTGCTGGATTAATTTCAGGAAAAATGGGTGAAGGAGATGCTAAAATAGGCTTGAGACATTCATGTATTCTATTGATTATCTCCTATGCTTTCTTTAAAATAACTGTTCTGCTTTTCTAGGATAAATGGTGATATAATGGGTAAAGATGAAAAGGTATTAACAGAAATATTAGAAAAAATATCTAGTTTGGAAGACAAACTTACTAATATGGAATTTCTACTTGTCCAAGGCATGGGTTCAGGGGGTTCATTACCAAAACCAATCTCTTCTTCAGCTCCTAATGTTGCAGTTGGCCCTGTAGAAGTCGATTTTGCACCAATTGAAGGAAGATTAGGAATTATGGAAAAAAATATCTCTGAATTAACTTTAAAAGTGAATACACTATCAGAGATCACTTCAAATATAAGATCAGAGAAAGCTGAAAAAGCAGATGAGTTAATTGCTCAAGCAACAACTCTTTTAGAGAAAGGATTACAGCTAACTGAATTAGAAACCACCTTACTTGAATTAAAGGATAAATTGGAGGAAATTGTAATTCAGCTAGAAGTTTCTAATGTTGGATCAACCGATGATATTTCTTAGGATGTTAATTAACAAATTATCACAATATGATGGGAAGCATAAATGATATTTCAACTTTTAAACAAAAAACGAAAAGGACAAATGAGAGCTGTGGACTTTGTCATCAGTCTTTTCCTTTTCTTGTTAATGCTTTCACAATTACTCCTTATTATAATTAACATTCAATCTAATATTAATCGTACTGATGTAGGGACAATCTCATATGATGATCTCGACAATTTTAGCCGTATGATATTACGGGAATCAGGAACAGATGATTGGGGATATCTAAAAAATTTACCTAATAATTTCGGTTTAGCCACTAGTCATTATTATGGATATTTTGCTCTGGATGCTGCCAAAATTGCTCGTCTTATTAGTGGAACGGGAATTTCTACTATCTCTGGAATGAATAATTATGATTATGAAACTTTGAAAGATGTTATCAAATTATCTGGAAAGAGAGAATTTCAAATCTCCCTTCAACAAAGCCTAAAGATATCTCTTACTCTAATCAGTGTAAATCAAACCCATAATAGAGTAGAATTTGTTGTTACAAATCCTTACAATACTCCAATCCCTAAAGCTAATTCTAAAGTAATAGTTGTTAACTTAAAAGATGCACAATTGCTATACGGAGAGGATCTACTCACGAATTCTACTGGAGGGAGTTCTTATACGTATGAGATTCCGCATTTTAATGATCCAGATGGACAACATGTCATCTTGGTAGTAGCCGAGACAGGTGTTCTTTGGGGTGTAAATTGGGGAAGCATAGACTCTGTTTTTCCTCAAGCTTTTATCGGAACTTCTTCAAGTACGACTATTTGGGCAGGTGGCATTAATTCTTCAGCTTTGCTTGTAAGCGATACTTTACCTACAACAGATACACCTGTTAATCATTTCATTTCGATAATCTACAAAGATACATTACATTCATATTCATCACATTTTCTAGATTTAGGTTCTATGTCTTGGGATGGAAATGAAACAATATTACTACCAGAAACTGGCCTTGTCATACTTCTTAGTATTTCACAATATACAGATTATTATAGAGTAGGTATTGGAACTTATCCAGCTATTTTGGATAAGACAGAGGAACAAGGACAGTATTATAATACTTTGGGTCATATAAGTGATAATATTAGAATCAAAGCTTTATTGAGTAAAACTTATCCTGTGATTGTCCGTGGTTTATTAATGCGATGTCAAATAACTCTTTGGAGTGAGTAAAATGAAATATTTAAAAAAAAGGAGACAGCGTGGTCAGTTACAAATTGCTGAAACATTGGTAGCTGTTTCTTTAATGTTAGTTCTCGCTCTATTGCTTATTAATGCTGCGGACCAAAGCTTAAATCCTCCTCAATCATATAAATTTCTAGATCGAACTGGCTATGACATTTTAAGCACAGCTGACGAAGCAGGTTATCTTAGACCTTCTATTTATCTTAAATTCAATCCTATTTATTCAGATGAAGCAACCTATTTTCTTAGTCTTCTAGATGCCTATATTACTTCCATTTTGAGTGATAATTATGGTTTTATACTTATTGCTCATGATTTAGTCAATGGAGTGCCTTCTGATTCATATAACACGATTTTAGGCTCAGCTGCAGATATTGCAGCACTTCAAACTGGAGGAGAGGGAGTAATTATTAATTATCATCTTGGATCATACACATCTGCAGAATATGGTCAATTTCAGAATGGCTATTTAGTTAAACTTTATTTATGGGAGAAAATATAGATGCAGAAGTTATTTAATAAATCAAGACAGGGGCAAATGTTTATTTTAGCAACAATGCTTATAGCGATTTATATTGTTTCAATGGCCGCAGCTTTAATGAACATACAAGTAAATCAACTTGAATTTAATAGAGAATCTCTCTCAGAACCATATTTCGACTCTAAAAGGGAAATTCAAAACTTTTTAGAATATATTTTATCCAAATACACACAAAATAACTCAGGAATGTCTCAAGAAAATGCTAAACTGTCTATTAAAGATTTTTTGAAAAATTTAGAATATTTGGCAATAACCAGAGGTATACTAGCGGAATTCTCATTTATTGAAGAAACTTTTCAAATGAATGCAAAACAACCACCATATACAAATGTGACCAATGGAAATATTTATTCTAGTGAAGTTTCAGCAAACTTTAAATTAAAATTAACAAGCTTGACGACTTCCCTAACTATAGAAGAGATATTTAATTTAGTATTCCATGCTCGTGTTGAAGTATTTGATAATCAGATCTTTATTTTTAGTAAACGAAGAGAATCTTTTCAGCCAACAAATCCCTATAGTATCTTTATTTTAAATGGAACTATACCATTGATACCCAATCCATATTTAAACCAAACTGGAGTGTTCTATTTCGATAAACTTACTTCAATAAATAATATTGGTATACTTAACGTAACTTTACCTAATGGGATTAGGATTCTTTCATGATTTTTCCAGAATTCACCAATTATGTTACACAGATAAAAAAATCATTGAACAATCAATTTTCTTTAGCACAACAAGCACGAAATCGGAAATATGACCCAAGATGCAACGTAGAATCTATAATAACATATTCTGTAAAGTTAAGAATTTCCTCAATCATAAATATTGTTGGTTTAGAAGAAAATTTGCCATCAAACATCGTTTTCCATGAGAACTCACTTTTACTTGCAGCAGAAATAGCCAAACAGATAGTAAACGGTTATTATTTAAAATTGCCTCGAGAGGAGCTAATTCTAATTGCACTCCAAAGCGCATGTGTTATCTTAAGTCAAGGATTGATTTCTGTTCCCGAAGAGGCTATTCCAAAAATAGCTATTTCAGAAAAGACTTCACATTTGACAATTTTTTTTTCCAATACTATTCGCTATGTCCCTGGGGAAGTAATAGGATTAGTTGTTCTAATTGCGGATTACCTACGCAGAATCTTGCATCTAAATCGATTTAACGCTACACCTGAAATGATAGGAAGATATATTGAGGAATTAGAGCTTTATTATGAGCTAAGTGATCGAATTCCTGATTTGAAAAAGGATTTAGCGAAATTAATACTCCAAAATATTGGTATTGAAATCTCAGGTGAATCCTATGAAAGAATTGAGGTTGTTAAATATAGAAATCTTCCACCTCTATCAAACCAATTAAGAATGGGAATGTGTGTAGCATTAGAACGTTTTATGGATAATATAAACCTGATTACTCGATATAAAATTTTAGCTGAAATTCCAGAATGGAACTGGTTAGATAGAAGTTTTCATTTTGTAAAAAAGAATAAACTAGTTTTTGGTGATCGAGAAATTCGAGGTACTCAACCATTGTTATCAAAATCATCTGGTCAAGGGGGGTTTCAATTAAGGTATGGACGCACACGCAATACTGGATTTGGTTCAGTTGGTGTAAATCCAGCGACAATGATGCTTTTAAAAATCATTTCGCCAGGAACGTCAATAAAAATTGACTTAATAGAACGAAATTTAATAACACTTCCAGTTTCTAGTTTAACAGGTCCTTTAGTAACAATTGAAGATGGCTCTTTAGTACGGATTGACAATATTGAAACATTTAAAGAATATGAAAATAGAATCATACAAATCTGGGAATTAGGAGAATTATTACTTTGTCCTGATGATATTCCTGATCAGGAAGCTTTTGATATATCTTCCTGGACCGAGGAATGGTGGGCAATGGAGGTGATTAATGCCTCAATAAGGAAATTTGGTTCGATTCAAAATTTAGCACGAGCTTTATCTGTTGACTTCAATATTTTAAAAAGTTGTCTTGATAATCCATCAGTCATTCAATTGAATCCTGAAAAAGTTTATTTGATATCTAAATTAACAAAAGTGCCTTTGCACCCTAAATTTTCTTTTAATTGGAATAATATAGCTATTAGTGATTTAATTCTTTTATTAGACCATATTATTAAGAATGAAGAACCAAAAATTCCCAATAATGATGAAATGAAAAGGATTCTAAGTTTTTTAGGTGTTCCTTTTTCTGTTAGTAATGAAAGGATTGAATTTGATGATTTTCAGCACATTTTAACTCGTTTAAAAGATGAAAATCTTGATTTAGATCAAATAATAAATAATCTCTCCATTGAGGATGAGACTGAGGAAATTGTATCTAAATTAATCGGAGTACCAATAAGATCAAAATCAAAACGTAGACTTGGTACTCAGATAGTTCGAGTAGAAAAAGCTGAACCTCGTCATATAAATCCTCCATCTCACGTTCTTTTTCCCATCGGATCCTTAGGAGGGTCTCAAAGAAATTTATTAAAAGTAATAAAAGAAAAGGCAGTAATTCTTAACCTTTCGAACCGATACTGTTCGTCCTGTCAAAAAACAGTTTATTATGTTTACTGCCCAGACTGTAATCAAGAAACAACTCAAAAACTTTTGTGCAGAAATAACCATACTTTTGAAACAAAAAATTGTCCTGTATGTGGAAATTATGGTGTTCCTTCTAAACCACATTCTGTAGCCTTTGAGGAACTGCTAAAGGTAAATAAAAGTGATATTTCAAATTTAGAAAAATTTAAAGCGGTTTCTTATCTTAATACTAAAAATAAAATTCCAGAGAATCTCAACAAAGGTGTTTTGAGAGCAAGACATGATATATATGTCTATAAAGATGGAACTAGTCGGTTTGATACTACAAATGCCCCCTTATTATGTTTCAAACCTCTGGAAGTAGGAACATCGATTGAAGATCTTATCCGTCTTGGTTATGACCATGATATTGAAGGAAAGCAGCTAGAAAATGAAAATCAATTAATAGAACTCTTTCCATATGATGTTATTATTAGTAAGTCATCTGAAAAATTTCTTTTAAAACTAACTAAATTTATTGATGATGAATTAACTGAATTTTACGATTTGCCAGCCTATTTCAGATTAAAATCCTTCCAAGATCTAATGGGTTCTTTGATTGTCGGAATTTCCCCTTTTTCTAAGGTTGGAGTGATCGGACGAATTATTGGTTCTACCACAACTGATGTTCTTTATGCACATCCAGTTTGGCATAAATTAAAGGGACGTAACTGTAATGGAGACATAGACTCGTTTACTCTTCTACTTGATGTTTTAATTAATTTTTCTGAAGAATTTATTCCCACTACTAGAGGGGGAACAATGGATGTCCCTATGGTTTTGAATATGCCAGATTCTTGGGAAGATTTGTCATTCTATGCAATGAGTGAATCCATTCCTATGAATCTACTATTTTTCAGAGAATTAAAAAGTAATCCTACCAAAAAAGATCTTCTGGTCTACAAAATTTCTAATTTAAATTACTCTTATCCAAAAATTCATAAGATTGACAACATCTCAGGATTTAATATTAGTAATCCGCTTAAACAGAGTAAACTTATTTCAAAGATTCAATCAAGTCTTTCAATCCTTAAAAAAATTCAGGGTACTCAAGAGAGTGAGTTTGTTGAAAAAATATTAGAAAACGATTTTTTAGAAAAATATAACTCTTCTTTAGAAAAATTCTTCTCTCAACCTTTTAGATGTCTAAGATGTAACCGAAACTTCCGACGTATCCCTCTATCAGGTAAATGTTCATCCTGTGGACAAGAAAAGATCGGGTTAACTCTTTCTGAAGGCTGGGTATTGCGATACACACAAATTATAACGCAACTAGAAGAAAATTATGCTTCAAGTATTTCGCAATATTTAGACTCTTGGATAAAATTACTAGAAATAAATAAGCGTCAGGTATTTGAGATTGGATTACGTCCTACAACTCTTTTCTAACTGATGAAATCTTAAAATTAAATATCATATCAATCAAGTTATAATAGCAAATGAGAATAGTTTTTAATAATCTAATGGGTCATTTCATTCATGAAGATATTTTTTTTACCATATTATTAAAAATGATAAATTTAATACATTTTCGTTTATTTTTTGAATAAAAATAATATCTTATTTTAAAATACAGTATTTAAATGGTACTTCACATAGTTTTGACCCTTCTTTGATTAAATTTTCAACTTTTTACCTTCTTTATGTCTTTCTTTATATTGTGAACATTAATAATTCAAATATTTTAAGTATTACAATAGTATTATATCAAATAACCAAAATTAGTCCAGATGTTGACAATAGATGCAAACCTTTTTTTGGGATTAAAACTATTATATTTTTACGATGAGTTATCATGAAATCAAGGAGTGTCTTTATACTGTGATTCAAAGAGAAAATGAGGTAATAATTAAGCATTTACTAAAAAAAGAATCTAGGATTATTTCAATGCCAAGAAATCAACCCGTTGCAGAAGCTGCTAAACTAATGAAAGAACATAATGTAGGATCAGTAGTCATAAAAAATGAACAGATCCTAGGAATTATTACCAAAGGTGATATTATAAATCGAGTTGTTGGCTGTGCTCTTGATCCTGGCATAATTTTAGTTGAAGATGTGATGACCCATCCAATTGCTTATGTTTCATCTGATGAAACATTGGAGAATTGTATGTTATATATGGCAAAACGAAATATTGAACGAATTCTTGTTGTTGAAAACAATGATTTATCCAAACCACTTGGAATAGTGTCAACTAATGATATTTTAAAATTTGCACCTGGTCTTATGAGAATTAGACTAGAACAACTTTTAATAGAAAATACAACAAATGAATTAGAATACCCAAAACTTAAAGGCTTTTGTGATGATTGTGGTAATTATTCCGAATTTCTAAATGTAACTAATGGTTATACATTATGTTCGGATTGTATAAAAGCAAATCTTGAGGATGACACCTCTAATGAAGATTTAGACTGATTTAGAAAAGAAAACATTATAGATCACTGAATTATGTGGTATGGCGTGAACAAATTCGTTCAAATCTATCGCACGTATTTTTGCTTGCTCTTCAGATGAGTTAGCATTCTCAATAAAGACTTTTTGGATTTTTTTTGCTAATTTTCCTTTTGGTTCGGAACCAGGTTTGATCAAAATGTAATTTTGGCTTACTAGTTTTATTTTTTCTTCATTTCCATAAATTATTCTAGCGGAATATTCATCAAATTCTATACCGATTGCTAGAATTAATTCAACTCCCCTGATATAATTCCTAGTTCCTTTAATCATTATTCCCCCCTTTGGTATATATTCACCACTTGGTGCTGAAAAACTCACATTTGAACCAGTTACATAATAGACATCTACTGCACCATATCCAACTTTCCAACCACTTGAAAAACAAGCAGCTAATTGAGCAGCAGTTTTAATGTCTTCTTCTGAAGGATCCAAATCATTGGATTCTCGTTTCAATATAGTATAAGGAGCACCTTGAAGCTCAGCATGAAAAAATAGGTCAGTCTCATTTAATCGCCGTTTAGCTAACTCTTCATTTCCTGAAATATCTTTTCCTCCAATAATTAGAAAATTATTTTTTGAATAAGTCCAATGAAATTTTTCATACCATTTTCTTTTTCGTCTCTTTAAATTCAACGATGCAGCTTCTTTTTGAATAGTAAGTTCCTCTGATAGGTTATTTAGTCTCTCAATTGTTTTTTCAAGAGCTTCTTGGGCTGGTACAATTTTCCTTGATACTTTTTTGGCATTTTCATAGAAATCATTAGCTATATTTGAAGCAGATTTTCGAAAATCGATTTCAACTTCTTCTGAATCCAATATTAGAATAATTTTTCCTTTTTCGGGAACTATTTCTTTGAGAATTTTCAAAGAAGGAAAGCTGTGAGTTCCTGCACTTTCAAATTTTTTCATAATCTCCTCCCAGGATATATTCTTTTTACGTGCCTGCATTATTGTACTTAATAAATCATCAATTAAATGAAAATTCTCGTAAATTCGGTCTCCAAGCAATTTGTATCTCATTTCCTTCGCTGTAAACTCTTTAATTGCTTTTTCCTGTTTCTCCTTTATTGCTAGTATCTTTTTCCGCTTTCGATCAATTGATATTATACTTGTGGAAATCTGAGGAAGAGTAGAAGAGTAATAATAGTCCATAGCAGCAGAAAAAGTATCAAACTTTCTTAAAAAACCATCTATTGATCTTAGAGTTATTGGTTGATATAAAACTGGTTTATTGTCTTTATCAAGAATTACAGAAGGATTTAAGTTGATTAATTCTATTTCTATTTCTTTGAAAATAGATAAAAAAGTCATAATTTCTTTTTCTGTTATTTCAGAGCAGTGAATTGATTTTAAAATCCCAGCTCTGTATAAAATTTCTTCCATAAGGCCCCCTCCTCCCCCAAATTTACGTACTAATACTCTAACAATTTCCTCGTTTTGATATTCACTGGAAGCTAGGTTTGATTTTAATTCCTCAAGACTAAGTTGAAATATTGACTTTCCACTACTTGGAGGTAATTCAAACTCCTTACCTGGTAAAAGATCGCGATGACGCATTTTTCTATACCACAAAGCTGAAATTACCTTATTCTCCTCTCCCACAATAACAAAATTTGGTTTTGTCCCAAAAAGCTCAACATAAACTCGATACTTCTGCTTTCCTACCAATGTCATCTCTATAATTCTATCAAATTCAACTTGACAAATTTTAACTAATTCTGAACCCTTTAAATGTTTTCTTACTGCCATAATCTTCTCCGTTGGACGCTGAGGTACTTCATGTTTGTATTCTGTTAAATGAAAACGGACTCCTGGTTCTATCAATAATATTGGATTTTTAAAACTCCCAGTTCCTTTAAATTTAAACAAATAAAAACTATCCGATGAATCACGATAAATATTATCTACTCTATATCCAACAAGAGCTTGAAGTTCCTTTGAAATCGCATATACATCTAAATTTGACATTTTGTTCATTTTTGTATGACAACTCTTTGATAAATCAAATCAAAAGATCTTAACTGTTTTATTTGTAGACATTGGGTTTTAAACTCTAATTTTGGACTATTCTAGTCTAATCACAGTAAATTTACTTCTATCTAAATATTAACCTTAATTCAATATAATTTAATAATTGTCATAGAAAGCTTTAATCTGTAAACTTGCTTTTTAATTTCCCCTCTAAATTCATTAATTTAATAGAAGGATGTCATTAATGTCACAAAATTCGTCAAATAAAACTACAAATCCAATAATAAACACAATATTGGTGTTGAGCATAGGATTATCAGCATTAGAACTTACTCAGTTAATATTTGATCCAAGTCATGCCGCTTCCCTTACAGCCTTAGACTTTAATGCCGTAATTCAACAAATGTTTTATGGTATGAACTTAAATGCTACTACATTATATTCATTTTGGGCTGTTCTCGTTGCTTGGGCCATTTCAGGCTTGATTGCTGGTATAAGGGCTAAATCAGGGTTTTGGGGAGGATTCGCTGGATTCTTTGGTACTATACTGGGAGCAGCATTTCTTTTAATTGTAAATGTTCCAACAATTGAATTAGGTGCAATATCAGAGTTTATATTTGGAACAATTTCATGTGCTATTGTTGCAACAATAACAGCTTATGCAACAGGTTCTGCAACAAAAGTTAAAAAGCCAGTACCAAAATCAGTCCCAACACGGAAAATTTGGTCAACTGATAGTACAAAGAAGATATGGATTTGTAATAAATGTGGTGAAAAAATACCTCCTGGAGCTTTCTCTTGTCCTAAATGTGGAGAACTGGTTATAGAATAAATAAAAAAAAGGGGATTTCCCCTTTTACATTATTCTCTTTTGTCGTAAATCTTTGAATTGTTCGCTTAAGGCATTTATTTCAGTAAATATATTTTGCAGAACCTCATTTAATGTGAAGAATTTCTGATTTTTGATACTAGATAGTAGATCAGAACCAACTGTTCCCAGTTCATTAGATCGTAATGTTTTATGAGCATTTCTTACAGTTGGTTCAAGTTGTGTAAGAAATTCAATTAATTCTCGTGAGATTCGTAGCCCTTCTTCCGTTGATTTGCTCTCAAACAATTCAACACCATTTAATTCAAGTATTAAATCACATATTTCCCAATATTCTTCTTTTAATTCTTCTAAAATCACTCCCATGCGTTTAAAACGACGTTTTCTTTCATCGGAGTCATTTGAACCTTCTTTGGATGATTTAAAGAAGGAAGCGTGCCCTAGTAATTCCTCATAAAAATCGGAAGCAATGGCACGATGTTTATCTATATCGCGTACCAACCGATTTATTTCGGATGATACAGAAGTAGAGGTACGATATTCGGTGTTGTTCAATCCAAAGCACTCCTATTGGTTTGTTATATGTCGAAAGACTGGATGACCAGTAATTTGAATCAAAGTTTATTTAGCATAAAATATCTGAAAAGACTATAACACCGTGATATATGCATGTAATATTGAATCATGTTCACATAAAAAACTTTCTAAAACGAAACTGATAATTACAATTTATATTCTTTTAACCAGCTAAATTCATTTTAAAACAATAGATCTTCTTCATTGTTTCTCTACATATCTACTTTTAAATTAGAAAAGAGACCCTGAAATCCTTAAAATTGTAAAAAAACTCTAAATCCTACTAAATCTTTTTCTTTCTCCTCTTAATAATATTTTAACTAATATTGTGGAATGATTTTCCAAAATATTTTCAATCAAAAAAATAGAATATTTTGTTCTATTCTAAGAAATTTGTTTTCCAATCTAAAAATACCTCCTAAATCTTCATTATTTAATTCTTAACAATTAAACTGAATGAACGATTTCTTTATATCTAAAATCTAGCAAAGAAGTAGTAGAAAAGAATTACAAAATTTGATCAACTTTACTAATACAATACTAATTCTACTTTCAGATTATTAGTAAAATAGTTCTGAGGCTGAAAAATTGGAAGCATTAATCCTTACAGCGGGGAAAGGGACGAGATTAAATCCAATCACAAATAAATTTCCTAAACCATTGATACCCATTGGTGGGAAACCAATTCTATTTCACATTCTTGACAATCTCAAAAACCATGTTGATAAGGTAATATTAGTCATTGGGTTTGAGGCAGATCAAATTCAAAGAAGAGTGGAAAAGTACGATTTCCCATTTAAAATCGAATGGGTTAATCAGAAAGAACAACTTGGTACAGGACATGCAGTACAAATATGTGAAAATTTAATAAATTCAGAAATGTTTTTTATGTTTTATGGGGATATTTTTGCACTTTCAAAAGATATTTCTTCCTTCCTTGAAGTATCAGTAAAAAATGCGCCTAAACTTGGAACATTTGCAGCGGCTAAAGTCCCCAATCCAGAAATTTATGGGTGTCTTGAGTTTAAGAACGATTTATTAGTTAAAATACATGAAAAAAGTCCAAAACCTATTAGTAACATGATCAATGCAGGAATTATGACCCTTCCTAGAGCTATTTTCGATTTATATCCCAGAATTGCCGTTTCTCCAAGAGGAGAAATTGAATTACCTGATATAGTTAATATGGCCATTTTAAAAGGATTTGAGTTTTCAGTGTTCCTTATCAAAGAGCATTGGACTGATATTGGATACCCCTGGCATATTTTAGAAGCTAAT